>JBAXBU010000004.1:0-87771 GCA_037141835.1 Armatimonadota bacterium
CTCGACACGTCGAGATTCAAGTTTTTGGCGACTCATTTGGCAACATGGTTTACCTGGGAGAACGAGAATGTTCGATCCAAAACCTTCGCCACCAAAAGATCATCGAAGAAGCCCCTTTTGCTCAATTGCCAGACCGTATTCGCAAGAAGATGGGCGAAGCCGCCGTTCGGGTTGCCAAAAGTGTTGGCTACCAAAATGCCGGAACCGTCGAATTTTTGGTGGACGATAAGTACAACTTTTATTTCTTAGAGATGAACACAAGACTTCAGGTAGAGCATCCAGTTACCGAAGAAGTTACTGGTATTGATCTAGTCCACCTCATGCTTCGAACCACCAGCGGAGAAAGACTTCCGATCACCCAAAAGAACGTAGAACTGACTGGGCACTCGATTGAGGTACGGATTACTGCCCAAGATCCGGACAACGATTTCTCACCGTCGACCGGAACTATCACCGGTTGGAGAACCCCAATGGGGCGCGGTGTTCGAATGGAAAGTCATTGCTATGCGGGCTTTGTGGTCTCACCTTACTACGACCCACTGTTGGCTAAGCTGATTGTCTGGGGCGAAGATCGGGCAACCGCCGTAACGAAGATGCAGGCTGCTCTTCATGAGTTTGAAGTTGAGGGCATTTCCACCAATATCCCGTTCTTAAGAAGATTGGTGAGTACTCCATCCTATGTCGCGGGCAACTTCGACACTGGTTTTGTTCCCAAGTTTCTTGATGGTGAGGCGGTCTGAGTCCGTTCGGCTGGCGTCGGATGGCAAGGGAATGTGCGGTACGCGCTCTGTACACCGCAGATCTTGGCCAAGGTTCGTTAGCGGATGCTTTGAACCTAACTTTGGATTCATTTGGCGATGAGGAACAGTCAGATGGCTTGACTGGCGCGTCTGAATTAAACGAAGGGACCCTTGAATTAGTCTTCAAATTCGCTACATCGCTTGCAGAAGGGACCTGGCGAGGAAGAGTAGCGATTGATCGGATGATCTCGGCTGCGATTCCCGATTACGAATTTAGCCGCCTAGCGTTGATTGATCGAAGCATCCTTCGCTTGGCGCTGTTCGAGCTCCAGAACTATCCCTATATTCCTCCGGCGGTAACTCTGAACGAAGCCATTGAAATGGCGAAAAAGTACTCAACCACCGAAAGCGGGAAGTTCGTCAATGGTGTTCTGCACACCTTGCTCAATCAGACCGAGAAGGCAAACTATGACCAAAAGTCTGCTCCAGTTGATCCGGACTTGGGAGAAATGGAAAAGATTTCAAAAAACCCTGTGTTAGTTATTGAAGAAGAAACGGTAGAGGCTGACTCGGAAGAAGGGAAGATTGCTTCTCGATACGGAGTTTGGAAGAACCGGAGAGACGACAAAAAATGATCCTAGACGGTCTTGCATTATCAAAAGAGTTTAGAGCCGAACTAAAAGTTCGGGTTGATTTGCTTCGTTCAAAAGGCGTTGTTCCGAGGCTAGATGTCATCGTTGCCGCCCAAGACCCATCCTCGGTCAAGTACGTGGCAATGAAGAAAAAGTGGGCTGAGGCGATTGGAGTAACTGGAGAATCCTACGATGTCACCTCCGAAACCACTCAGTCTGAGTTGATTGAGTTGATCTACAAACTCAATGCCGATACAAAAGTTCATGGCGTGTTGTTACAACATCCATTGCCCAAGCATCTGGACGAAGATGAAGCGTTGTTGGCCCTGGGTTCACAAAAAGATGTCGATGGAATCACTCCCCAGTCTCTCGGTCGCTTAACTGCCGGGCTTCCTGGGTTCCGGTGTGCAACACCACTAGGAATCACCAAGATTTTGGATCACTACGGAATTGACTGCACTGGCAAGCGAGCATTGGTCATCGGTCGAAGTCATATTCTCGGAAAGCCAATGGCATTGATGTTATTGGAACGCAACGCAACGGTCACGATTGCTCACTCGAAGACGGTGGATCTTGCCGATCGATGCCGAGAAGCCGACATTTTAGTTGCCGCGGTTGGTCGTGCTGAGATGGTTCGAGGCGATTGGATAAAGCCCGGAGCTACTGTCATTGATGCCGGATATAACAAAGTAGAAGGAAAAAGCGGCGATGTTGGGGATGTTCATTTCGAATCCGCTGTTGAAGTAGCTGGCGCGATCACGCCGGTCCCAGGTGGAGTTGGACCGATGACGGTGGCGAGCCTGTTAAGCAATGCAGTTGACGCGGCAGAAAAAATGGTTTCGTAGATTGATTCTGTTCATGGTGGGGCTGTTGCTCGCCTATATTCTGCTGTGCTTTTGGGTGGCTAACTCAATCATCAATGCTCCTCGGAGCGTTCCGATGATGCCTAAACAGTTCGTGGTGTGGGAGCCTGTTCCAAAGGTTCCTGCTTGGGTATCTCCCGCGGTGGCCCAAGGTAAAGCCAAGAACGTCTTCATCCTTTCTCATGGAATTAAGGCGGATAGATACTTCTTTGCGGACACGGCTCGGGAACTGGTCAGTCGGGGCTACGATGTTGTTTTGCTACCAATGCCCGGTCACGACGAGAGTCCAGATCAGTACCTCGGGTTCGGTCCCAAAGAAGCAAAGTTGATCAAGAAGACAGTGGATGTTCTCAAAGCAGACCATGTTGTCCTGGTTGGCTGCTCGCTAGGTGGAGCGTCGACTTGGCTTGCTTCCGATCATCCAAAAGTGGATGGCGTCGTCACGGAGAGCGCGTTTAGTCATCTTGAGCCGATTACTCATATCTGGCTTGATCGGGCTTTTCCCGGTGGTTCAACCGTCTTTCGTCCCGTCATATGGATTGTGTCCGGGAAGTTGCACATCAATCCGAGTGAGGTCAATCCTGCAGAAACTGCCGCCAAGTGGGATCATCGCAAACCGGCCTTGGTCATGCATGCTGGCAATGACCTGCTCATACCAATTGCCCAAGGTCACGAATTGGCAGATGTGTCGGGTGCTGAGTTTTGGGAAGTGCCGGGACGAAGCCACGCCCAATGTCAGGACGTCGGGAAGGAGTACGTGGATCGGATTGAAGGCGTGATGAAACGGGTCCTCCAAATCTCCCTCACTGTGAAGCAACCAGAATAAAGGCTAGTGCTCGCCTTATCTCCCTCGCTGGTCGAGGGAGTCGGTGAGCCGGGCCGTAGGGCGAACCGGTGGGAGTGGAAAAGGCTAACAATGCGATATACCAACATTCTCCTCCGGCTGTTCAAACTACCTGCTCTCAGCAATTTCGGCGAGTCTGATATTTAAGTACTCAACGACGCTATTTGCATCAGTGAATATTGAACTTGCATTGATCCGAATAATGGTCAGGCCTTTCATCCTTAGAATTTTGTCTCGTCGCTGATCATAGGCTTCCTGTCCTTCGTGAATTCGCCCGTCAACTTCGATTGCAACTAAAAGCTCTCTAATATAGAAGTCTAAAAAATAACCTTCGAAGGGTTGCTGTCTTCTGACTCGGTAACCTAGTTGATCACGTCGAATAAGCTTCCAAAGAATGACCTCAGGTAGAGACATCTTTGAACGCAATTCTCTTCCACGCCTAATTTTGTCTTCGTGATCCATGATTGGAAGTTTGCTTGCAATACAGAAGGTGTCCACTCCCTCCGGTTCGCAATTCCTGGTCTTCCAAGTATGTCCTAACTTGCTCACCGACTCCCTCGACCAGCGAGGGAGATAAGTTACCAGTTAAGACGCAACTTCTAGTGTAAGGAAATCGTTAGGTAGCTAAGGCTCATGATTACCGCTACTATTCTCTCACTCTGCATACTTAAAACTCCTACCGCGTCAGCCAAAGACGTGTTCATGCAAACGATGGAACACTACGCGAAATTGGACTCATTTTCGACCGATATTGAGCACGATTTTAGCTCGGGACTCTTTCCTGGAAAGTATAAACAGCACCTTGATTTTAAGAAGGGAAAGGGCTTTATGCTCGTTGTCATTCCCTCAAAAGGATCCGATGACAAGGACAAGATCGCACCAGATTTTTATTGTGACGGCGTTGATGTGACTACGGTGGGTCGGTTCGAGGGAACTAAGCCGATCAATAAAAACCCTAATTCGATGCCAGGTTACGAAGTGAGTGGTGGACTGATCATGACATGGTTACTCGACTCGCCGTCAAAGGGGTTATTCTCCAAGCCGCCTGAAGGAATTAAAGTCGACATCGGCTGGGGGAAACGGAAATCATGGCACAACGAGAAAGTTGACGAAATCACGTTCAAGATGACCGCTGGAGAGCAGACCCCGTTAGTTTCATTCTTTCTTGATCCTGAACATAAGAGGCCGGTTGGAAATGAATGGATTGCAAATGGCAAGGTGGGATTCATGATCTACCGGAACCCAAAAGAGAATCCTGCGGTGAATCCTGCGAAATTCAAACCCTCGGCAATAAGTTAGAGATGAATAGCTCAATAAACGATATTGTCTATTGTTGAGCTATTGAGTGCATGACTTGTACCAAGGCTCTTGCCCCTATTTTCATACGCTAAATACTTGGCTATCTTCTGGCTGACGGCTTTTTAATTTTTGAAGTTTTCCCGTTTCCAGACTCAAACTTTGTCAAGTTTGCTGATATTGGAACGCTGACTGCAGACAAATTTGGTGCCAACCGTCGGTCGCCAACTGCCGCCTGACGCATAAACCTGCCAAAATGAACCTATGACCGTTCGCGAGCTGCGAGAGAAATACCTCCGCTTTTTTGAGAGCCAAGGACACACGATCCATGATTCTGGGTCGTTGATCCCCATCGACGTCACTGGACGTCTAGACGAAAGCCTGCTCTTTAATGGCGCGGGAATGATCCAGTTCAAACCCTATTTCCGTGGGATCGCGACCCCTCCACACAAGCGGCTGGTCACCGCCCAAAAGTGCGTCCGAACGGGAGACATCGAGGAAGTTGGCGATGAAAGTCACCTCACCTTCTTCGAGATGCTCGGCAATTTTAGTTTCGGAGATTATTTCAAGGCAGAAGCCATTGCTTACTCGTGGGAATTCCTGACCAGCAAAGAATGGCTTGGTCTTGACCCAAAACGACTCTCATTCACCGTCTTCGAAGATGACGATGAAGCCTATTCCAGTTGGTCATCTCATATCTCGCAAGCGGGAATTGATCCAACGACAAGAATTTTTCGACTAGGCGATGAGACCAACTATTGGCCGGCCGGTTCTTTCAGTAAAGGACCTCCTGGTCCGTGCGGACCCAATTCGGAGATGTTCTACTGGACGAATCCAGAGACCGTACCGGGAACCCAAGCTGGCGATTATTCGCGAGATCAGTGGATCGCCGACGATGAAGCCAAAAACTGGTTAGAGATTTGGAACGACGTTTTCATTCAGTTTGAATGGCAAGGCAACTTACGTAATCCGGAGCGACCGTCGGATGGATGGGAGAAGACAGGAATGCCGAACTTACCGTTTAAATCGATCGATACGGGAATGGGAATGGAGCGCACCGTCGCAGTTCTGGAAGGCAAAAGCTCGGTCTACGACACCGATGCGTTTACGGCGATCTTGGCGAAGATTGATGCATTGCGGGGAGCTCGTACCGATTCGGGAACCCTCACCCCTACCCCTCTCCCTCCCAAAGAGCAAGGAGAGGGAACCGATGTCCAAATGGCTCGTCGAGTCATCGCCGACCATATCCGCACATCCTGCTTCTGCATCGCCGATGGCATCATGCCAGCAAACAACGGACGCGGCTATGTCCTGCGTCGTCTGATTCGACGGGCAGTTCTGAAAGGTCAACGAGTGCTTGGTTTTAACGACCTGTTCATGCATGAAGTCGCCGATGCAGTGATCGATACGTTCGGAGATCACTACAAGGAGCTGAAAGAACGAAAATCAATCATTGAGGAAACGCTCAAGAGCGAAGAAGATTTGTTTAGGCGGACACTTCACCGCGGTTCCGAACTCCTCGAAGATGAATTAGCGAAGTCCAAAGGAATGCTCACTGGTGCCATGGCTTTTCAACTTTATGACACTTTCGGATTTCCACTTGAAGTGACCCAAGAAATTTGCTCTGAAAAGAACGTAACTGTTGATCTTGAAGGCTATGAAGGTGCCATGAAGGAGGCTCAGGAACGGTCACGAGGAGCCCAAGGTGAAAAGTCTGCATACGGCGATCTCGCATCCGAAGATGAGCATGCCACACCAGATGCACCAACTGAAACTGAATTCCTCGGATACCAAAATGTGCATGGAACGGCGACTCTTGTTCGCGTACGACCAAGCACTCAAGGCAAATATCGTATCGCCCTCGACCAAACTCCGTTCTACGGTGAATCTGGAGGACAAACTGGCGACACTGGTGAACTCCGCGTCAACGGAAACCTGCTGATCGTCGAAAACACAACCAAGAGTTCTGGCACGTTCTGGCACGAAGTCATTGGTACCGATGTCGAGAGTTTGCTCGGCAAACCAGTCGAAGCGACGGTTGATGCCAAGCGACGAGCCCGAATCAAGCGCAACCACACTGCGACTCACCTGCTTCAAGCTGCTCTGCGCCAAGTCTTAGGAACCACGGTCACCCAAGCTGGTTCATACGTGGGCCCCGACAACCTGCGTTTTGACTTCACTTACGGGAAAGGAATGACATCGGCTGAAATCGCCGAGGTCGAGCAAATTGTCAACGAGCAGGCTCTCGCCAACACCTCGGTTACGACTTATGTTGACCTCCCAATTGACGAAGCCCGAGCCAAAGGTGCGATGGCGCTGTTTGGCGAGAAGTACGGTGACAAGGTTCGCATGGTCGAGATCGGCGAATTCAGCAAAGAATTATGTGGTGGAACTCATGTCCGGACTACCGGCGAAATCGGACTCTTCAAGATCGTAAGCGAAAGCTCGGCGGCTTCCGGTGTTCGACGAATCGAAGCGATTACCGGCGAAGCGGCATACGAACTGTTCCGCAACGAAACCGAGGCAATCAAGCAAGCTGCAGGACTGCTGAAGGCCAATCCGAAGGAACTGGTCAGCGCGGTCGAACGAACCGTCGATCAGCTCAAGGACGAACGCAAGAAGCGCGAAAAGGCTGAGATGGCGGCAATGTCTGGTGGCAGTGCTGCCGCGAACGAAACCAAGTCGGTCAACGGTGTGGACTTTTACGTCAAGAACCTCGGCGATGCCGACCCTAAGGTCGCTAGTCAAGCGTTGGATAACGAAGCGAATGGTAAGCCGAACCAGGTCACTCTCCTCGCAGTTGTCAGCGACAAAGTTACGTTCATGTGTAAGGTCGGACCCGACGCCCAAGCAAAGGGCGCTCACGCCGGAAACCTACTCAAAGAACTCGCACGAATCGCGGGTGGCGGTGGAGGCGGTCAGGCTGCATTTGCTACTGCAGGGGGACGTGACCCTAGCAAAGCTGAGGAGGCTTTGGCTGCGGCTGAAGCCGTTCTTGCTGGTCAAATTTAGGCTCCTTGAAAATTTATTATGGGAGTGCAACGCAGGAGTTAGCACTCCCAAAGGAATCCTAACAGCGTATGTGCTCCCTGTTCATCTTCGAGACTCGAAATGCTCAAGTCCCTTTGGCAAGGGCACAGTTTGTTCGATTGTTTTCAGATCAGGGTTCAGGCGAACGATTTCGTTTGCCGTTTCCGCACTTTCAGCGAATGGTGAACTGTTCCCCTCATGTCGATGTCCCCATATCGCGCCATTGTAGACAACGGCGCTGCTAAGGCGCCCCTTCATTGGCAAGGATTCGAATCGATTCTCCTTTCGGTACCATTTCTTCACATATTTGGCATCATTGAAGACATGAACGGGAATCAAAAACTCATCCCGGTTAAGCATGACTACTTCAAATTCATACCTTTCCGGAATGTCAACCTCAAATTCGTCAATGCCGTCCAGCGCGCAAACAAGGAGTCGAGGTTTATGAGGATCATTCATGATATGAGAAACAAAGTACTTGCCGTCAAGAGAGACTGAATGGAAACCAAATCCGGCGTGATCTGGTGTGGAAATTTGCCGATACCCATTGATTTGGTCCCATCTCCAAATCGATTCTTCTTCACCTTTCGATGCATTGAAAACAAGTATCTTGCGGGTTGCGAGCCATTGATAATCCCAGGCACGACCATAAGACTTTGGAAACGGATAGACCTTGCCGCGGTATCCGACTTTTAGTTGATCATGATCGAAGTCAATGCTTGGCTTGTCGATGGCTTGAATTGACTTGGTCAAGTCGAATTGACCTCCACCATGCGAGAAATCCAAGTAAATTTCTATACCATCGGTTCGCAGTTCACCGACGACCTCGTACCCCTGAAACTCAATCCCAGGTGGGAGTAAATGGACGGTTGCGCCCTGCTTTGTCGCTTTGAGATACAAGTTCGTTACGAGGCCACATATAAGCGCCACTGGCGCTAGGGCAAACCACCACTTCTTGCTTTTACGAAATCTCAAGTGATGTTATCGTACAACACTTTGGCGATCGCGATTGCAGGATGGCCGCGATCCTGGAAAAGCAGAAGAGGCTTTGGCTGCGGCTGAAGGCTTCTTGGCTGGACAGATTAAAGCTCTTTGACACCGCGGATACAGAAAAGCCCTTCATGCCTCGCATGAAGGGCTAACCGCGATAGATTCTCTTAGAACCCGCTGGTACCTATCGGAGTACCGACACCCGTCGTCAGGTCATAACCGACCGCCGAAGAGTTTGCACCCGCGATTCCACTGGTGACATCCCGGAAGGCGGATGAACCTAGATTGGCATAGATCCTCGTCAACTCAGCTGAAGAGGAAGCCGACGTCTGACCAGATTGATTGTAGATTCCTGCAATGATTGGGCAAGAGAGGCTTGTGCCGCCAAACACCATCCATTGGCTAGCTGTCGTACTAGTCGGAGCATAGACCGCGCATCCTGTATAAGGATCAGCGACCGCCGAAATGTCTGGACCGCCGCGCTGGGTGCCAACGATTGACTGAACAGAGCTTTGATACGCCGGTATCGTGAAGTACGCGCTCACGCCGCCGCCCGTACCAGACCAAGCAGTTTCAGTCCAATTGGCACCTGACCCACTCAATGATGTTCCGCCAACGGCAACAACTTTCGGTGAGAGAGCCGGCCACGAACGTTGCCCACCGGTATCACCTGTGGCGGCAAAGAAGACAACATTTGGCTGAACAAAGTTCGATTCATAGTTCACGGCACTCGCAAATTCGGTCGCGCCAAAGCTCATCGAAACCGCCCTAACGCCAGGCAATGCCGCGGCTTTCTTAATCGCCGCATTGAGGTCCGTAAAGCTGTTTGAGTTTGCTTCAACCAAATAGATCTTGGCATTTGGTGCCATTGCGTGAGACCATTGTATATCCAGGGCAGCTTCCTGGTTCCAGCCGACATTTGCAGCTGGGGCTTTCGTTCCTTGATAAACAACTTGTAGCCGTTTGTTGGTTGTGGTTGCCTGGTTGGAAGCGGTTTCAGTTGGCAAACCGAATTGAGTCGAGAAGACATTGAAGTCGCGCTTCGCATTGGGATAGTGGTAAGCAATGACGATGGCAATCGCGCCCGATCCTCCCGTCGAAGCAAGGTTGTAGGCGGCTCTAATGGAGCTTGGTCCATATCCTGCCGGTGCAAACATTCGAGGGGAAAGGTTTGCCTCCACCGCATCGAAATCGTAGTCTGTGCCTCGAAAAGCACCTTTCAATACTAAGTGGTTGGTATGAGCCCGAAACCCCGTGTCTTCGGCTCGGACAATTGAAGTCGTAGGGACGCCGATGTTTGGATCCAACATTGGAATTTGTCGGATCGCACTAATTGCTGACAGTAAAGTAATCACTAGGGGGACTTATTCCCCCCAGTGATTATTCTTCCAAAGGATTAATGCTAGGAAAATTCAGACCTGGTCAAAATCACACCTGAGTCTATTCTTTCAAATTTATTCGGGCAAATCGAACTTAATTCCTTGTGCCAAAGCTGGCTTCTCTCGACCAAAGAATGTAGTACTGGTTTGGCGTCGCATATAGGCACGCCAAGCATCGGAACCCGATTCTCGACCGCCACCCGTTTCTTTTTCTCCACCAAACGCTCCGCCAATCTCCGCACCCGAAGTGCCAATGTTTACATTAGCGATTCCACAATCGCTGTGTCGCTTGAAGTACTCAGCATCCCGAATGTCAGTTGTCATGATCGATGAACTAAGACCCTGGGGGACTTCGTTATGAATTTGAAGAGCTTCTTCCAAAGTATCGTAAGGCAAAACATACGTGATTGGAGCAAACGTTTCTATATGAATAGTCTCAGTTTGTTTAGCGAGCTTAACGACTGCCGGGTGAACATAGAAGGCGTTCGGAAATTCGTCCGTCATCACTCGCTCACCGCCAACAATTTCGACGGCCTCTCCTTTCACCCTTTCCAAAGCTCCTTGCATGCCGTTGAATGAAGCTTCGTCAATCAACGGGCCAACCAAGGTACCGGCTTCAAGCGGGCTACCAATCTTCGTGGCACCAATTGATAGGTAGGCCATCTTCAGCGTGTTGAACACGGTGTCAAAAATGGATCGATGAACGAGAACTCGTCGGGTGGTCGTGCATCGCTGACCCGCAGTACCAACACTACCAAAGAGGATTGATGGAATCGCAACACCTAGATCAGCGGTTTCCGTAATAATCATGGCGTTGTTTCCGCCAAGTTCCAGAAGCGATCGTCCGAACCTTGCGGCGACACGTTGGGCGACAATACCACCCATTCGGCATGACCCGGTTGCAGAGATGAGAGGTACTCGCTTGTCATCTACCATTTGGGCACCAATATCAGCGCCACCAATAAGGAGTTGACTCAGACCTTTCGGGACTCCGCCAAATTCTTCAGCCGCTTCATCAAAGATGGCTTGACAAGCAAGTGCGGTCAAAGGAGTTTTCTCCGAAGGCTTCCAAAGGCAACTGTCACCGCAGACGAGGGCAAGTGCCGCGTTCCAAGACCAAACCGCTACTGGAAAGTTAAATGCCGAAATAATTCCTACCGGTCCCAATGGTAACCAATTCTCTTGCATGGTGTGGTTAGGTCGCTCACTGGCAATGGTCAACCCGTATAGTTGGCGAGAGATTCCTACCGCGAAGTCGCAGATGTCAATCATCTCTTGAACTTCGCCACGGCCTTCTTCTAGAATCTTTCCGCACTCTAGCGAAACCAACCGTGAGACCTCTTCCTTCCGTTCCCTCAACTTGTTTCCAAGGATGCGAACTAACTCACCTCGGCGGGGCCCAGGAATCTCTCGCCAAGCATGGAAAGCGGTGACCGAAAGAGCGATTTTTGACTCAACTTCCGATATCGAGTCTATTCGGAGGCTCGCGAGAATCGAACCATCAACTGGTGAAGTCACAACAAGGTCGTGCCCTGATACATCCTCAAGATTTGGGATGAGCGAGTGAAGCAGGGCTGCGTTGGTAATCATGCTTTCATTATGGAAGGTTCGACATTTGGGAACCCTTGAGCCTCATAATTAATGTATGTCCTCTGTGGAAGTTTTGCCGCCTGCTGTTCGTTGGGATCTAAGTGCCCTTTTTGCTTCAATGGAGGACCCAAAGATTGAGTCCACTTGGTCGTTGAGTCATGAGCGAGCGGATGCGTTTGCAACTAAGTATCGAGGGAAGATTAACAGTCCCGATCTTACTTCTGACCTACTCAATCAAGCTTTAACGGATTTAGAGGTCTTGACTACGGATGTGGCAAAGCCAATGACTTATGCGAACCTTTTGTTTGCTGGTGACGCAAGCAATGCAGCCATCGGAGCATTTATGCAGTCACAAATGGAGAAAGCTACTGAGCTCCAAATCAAATTGATGTTCTTCGAATTGGAACTTCAAGCGGCCCCTCAAGAAACCATTTCCGCGCTATCTGACGATGCAAAGCTTGCCAACTATCGGCACCATATCCAAGTTGCACGCACTTACAGTCCGTACCGATTAAGCGAGAAAGAGGAGGTGCTGATGGAAGAATTAGCCAACACGGGGTCTCGGGCCTTTAATCGGCTATTCGACGAAGTGACTTCGAACTATGTCTTTAAATTCACCCTGGACGGAAAAACAGATGAAAGGAGCCAACAAGAAGTTCTTGCTTTACTTCGCCACGAAGATCGGGCGACTCGCCAAGCAGCTGGAGATTCAATTACGGCTGGGCTCAAAGATCAGGAGCGGGTTCTGGTGTTCATTTTCAACACCCTTATGCAAGACAAGTCGATCGAAGACCGATTGCGCGGCTTCCAATTTGCGGAGCAAAGCCGACACATGGCCAATGAACTCGATCGGGAAACCGTTGATCTTGTGGTCAAGCTTTGCCGTGAGTTCTATCCGATGGTCGCTCGATACTATCGGGTGAAACAACAAATTCTTGGTTTGCCAGAACTTACCCACATTGACCGGTATGCCCCGTTATTTGCAGCTGAGGGCAAGGTCAGTTGGGAGGAAGCTCAGGAAATCGTGCTTGGCGCTTTTGGTGAGTTCTCGACCGAAGTTCGAGATCGAGCCGCGGAGTTCTTTGATAAGAATTGGATTGACGCTGAGCCTAGAAAAGGCAAAACGGGGGGTGCATTCTGTAGCTATAACACACCGGATACCCACCCGGTCATCCTTCAGTCATTCCTAAATAAGATGGACGACGTGAGCACACTTGCTCATGAACTTGGGCATGGAGTCCACGCATCCTTTAGTCGTGACCAGAGCTATTTCAACTTCCATGGGACCTTGCCACTCGCTGAATTGGCGAGCACCTTTGGCGAGATGCTGGTGTTCGAGAAACTCGTTGCCGGCGCCTCGACGAAAGACAAACTGGCATTGTATGCCGAGAAGATCGAGGGCATATTTGCGACGGTTTTCCGACAAGCGGCGATGTACCAATTTGAGATGCGGATCCACGACGCAAGGCGAAAGCAAGGCGAATTGGCGGCGGAGGAGTTTGGTGAGATTTGGCAGGAAGAACTGCAGTCGATGTTCGGCGATTCGGTCAAATTGGGAGATCAGCACAAGTGCTGGTGGATGTATGTTTCGCACTTTACTGCGGTCCCGTTTTATGTCTATGCGTACTCATTTGGAGAACTTTTGGTTCTCAGCTTGTACGAAATGGCAAAGAAGCAAGGCCCTTCGTTTGCGGATCGGTACATTGAGGTGCTTCGATTGGGGGGTTCTAAGACTCCGGCCGAGCTGATGGAAATGTTGAACGTGGATCTTCAGTCGGAAGAGTTCTGGAGAGGGGGCTTTGCCGCAATGGATAAGTTCTTGGTCGAATTCGAAAGACTTTGGGCTGAGCATAAGGGGTAAAGGCGTAACCTCTAAACGGAGAAAAGCCTACTCAGGTCCCCGAGGAATTAGTCGACGTTCTTGTGAGGGCTCCAGATACTTTCTGGGTGGAAGGATTTAAAGGAACGCGAGTGCCTTTGCACGTCCTCCTTGATACTTTAGATGGATGCCCCAACGTAATTATTGAACAGGCGATCGCCATCATCCGCCGAGAACAAAATGATGCCAGAAAAGTTAACGAGCCAGAGTCAAGGAAGAATAGTCCCGAAGGGGCGGCAAGATTTCAGCCCAGATCGTAGGTCTGGGTCAGGGTTCATTTTTTTTCTTGCGGCCTGAAGGGTTGCGATACCTTTCTTCAATCCCAAAGAAACTTCTCATCGAACGGAATTCCATTTTCGGTCAACAATTTTCTAAGTTCATCTTGAAATGAGACCGCGGAGTGATGCTCATTCTGCCGTTCAATGTAGTCGACAACAATTGGAGAATCTTCAGGCGAAACGCTGAAAATGCCATATCCGAGTTGCCAACTAAAACTAGACAATTCAGGACTCTTCGTCTTCAACCACTTAGACGACGAAACCTTTAACAGCTCAATTGTATCGGACATTGCCATTGTTCTCGATAACCCAAAGAGTAAATGAACATGGTCTGTATATCCTCCAATCTTGATTGGAAAGTGCTTTTTGGACTCAAGAATTGCTGCGAGGTAGCTATATAGATCACCCTGAATTTCGGGCACTAGACTGTGATCTCTGTTTTTTGTACTGAATACGCCATGGACTAGGACGCGACTTAGAGACTGGGGCATAACTTGTTCGATTTTATCCGAAGAAAATTAGCGCGACCCTTCAGGCCGCAAATTGGAACAAATCCCTAACCCAGCCATGTTGACTGGGCTGAAATCTTGCCGCCCCTTCGGGACTTGTGCATCGACAAAATGAAATTGTGTTGATCAATTGAGAGTGCTTTACACTTGGCTTGACGCCAAATGCTTAAGGATATCGAGGATTGTGTCGCCACTCGTTCCTCCTTTGCGTATCAGTGCCGAGATGATGACAAAGTAAACTAGACTCAGCTGGTCACCGCCGACCGCTCCAAACACCATGTCACGAATTCTCTCTCATCTTCCCGTCGGCGAAAAGGTCGGCATTGCCTTTTCTGGTGGACTTGATACCAGTGTTGCCGTTCACTGGATGCGATCCAAAGGTGCGGTTCCTTACTGCTATACCGGCGACCTCGGGCAGTACGACGAAACGGATATTGCGGGCGTTCCTGGCCGGGCAGTTCAATACGGCGCGGAAAAAGCCCGGCTCGTTGATTGCGTTGAGGACATGGTTGTCGAAGGTATTGTTGCCATCCAGTGTGGAGCGTTTCACATTACTAGTGGCGGTAAGACATATTTCAATACGACGCCAATTGGCCGAGCGGTTACAGGAACCAAGCTTGTTCGAGCAATGGCTGAAGACGGGGTCTCGATTTGGGGCGACGGCAGCACCTACAAGGGTAACGACATTGAGCGATTCTATCGTTACGGGCTTTTGGCCAACCCAAATTTGAGAATTTATAAGCCTTGGCTTGATACAGCGTTTGTCAACGAATTAGGTGGGCGAAAAGAAATGAGTGAGTGGTTGGAAACTCATAACTTGCCTTATCGAGATAAGAAAGAGAAGGCTTACTCGACCGATGCAAATATTTTGGGTGCGACCCACGAAGCCAAGGATTTGGAGTTTTTGGATCGGGGATTGAATATCGTTGAGCCGATCATGGCGGTGAAGCACTGGGATTCTTCCGTTGAAATTGCGACCGAAGAGGTCACGATTGAGTTTGAAGCTGGTTGGCCAACGAAGATTAACGGTCAAGCGTTCGCGGATCGAACGGGAATCTTTAAGCTTGCCAACGATATTGGCGGGCGACACGGACTTGGTTTCAGCGATCAGATCGAAAATCGAATTATCGAGGCCAAGAGCCGAGGGATTTATGAGGCCCCAGGAATGGCGCTGCTCCACATCGCTTACGAGCGACTTCTCAACGCAATCCACAACGAAGGCACGATTGAAAACTATCGAACGAACGGGCGCAAATTAGGAAGGTTGCTTTATGAAGGTCGTTGGTTCGATCCGCAGTCATTGATGCTACGAGATAGTCTTCAACGATGGGTTGCCAGCATGATCACCGGAAGCGTGACTTTGGAATTGCGACGGGGCGACGACTACACCATTTTGAACACAACAGGCGAACACCTTGCCTATCATCCGGAGCGTTTGAGCATGGAGAGCGGGGAGTCCGAATTCTCGCCAGAAGACCGAATTGGTCAACTTTCAATGCGGAACTTGGATATCCAAGACACGAGGGAAAAGTTGATGGGCTATCAAAAGCAGTCGGCTCTTGGCACCAATGAAATATTCGGATTGGAATCAACTAACGAATGAAGCGCGACGACGTGATCCAACACTCCCAATCGGGGACTTCCGATAAGCCTCAATGGCTGAAGGACCGGCTGAAATGGTTCAAAAGCTTGGAATTTGGAATTATTCTCCACTGGGGTGTTTATTCATTTTGGGATTGTTGCGAGAGTTGGCCGCTGGTGCCGGATTGTGATTGGTCACGGCGAGACGAGATCAAATGTTGGACAGAGCGCAATAAAGACATCGATTTGTTTCAGTATGATTACAAGAACTTATATAAACAGTTCAATCCGATCAAGTTTGATCCCGACGAATGGGCGAACCTTTTTGTCGAGGCTGGAGCAAAATACGTTTGCTTTACAACCAAGCATCACGATGGCTTTTGCATGTGGGATACTAAGACCACTGAATACAAGATCACCGGATCGGAATGTCCATTTCATACAAACCCTCGCGCTGATGTGACGAAGGCATTGTTTGATTCGTGCCGAAGGGCGGGGCTCGCTGTATCGGTGTATTACAGCAAAGCAGACTGGGATTGCGAATACTATTGGGCAAAAGACCCTCGGCCCATGAGTCAAACGGCGAACACTGTTGATGATTCTGAGACATGGGCGAAGTTCGTCCAGTTCACTCACAATCAGATTCGCGAATTGATGACCAATTACGGAAAGATTGACATTTTGTGGCTTGACGCTGGTTGGGTGAAGGGAAAAGAAAACATTCGTATGGCGGAAATGGTTGAAATGGCGAGGGAGCTTCAGCCCGGTCTTATTGTTGCAAACCGGACCGTTGGCGATGAATTTGAAGACTTTGTCACTCCAGAGAGGGAAATCCCCGATGAAGCCCTGCCTGAAATTTGGGAAGCATGTTTGCCTCTTGGTCCAGATTGGAAATACGTTGAGGGTCAGAAGTTTAAAAGTGCCGAGACTGTATTCGAAGAAATTGAGCAGACAATTGCTAAGGGCGGCAATTTCCTATTAGGTATTGGGCCGAAGTATGATGGCTCGATAACTGCCGAGAACCAGGAAATACTCCGGAAAATTGGTCGTTTGCGATTGAATTCACGAAGATAATCGCAAGAAAACGCATCCTTCTCGCTTAATCTGTCAAAATTTATTGAACCATATTGAAATAATATGGGTACTAACTGGTGAAGTAACTTGGCAGATACGAGCGATTTTAAAACAGGCATGGCATTCCAGATGGAAGGCGACATTTGGACTTTGTTGGAATTCCAGCATGTAAAGCCCGGAAAGGGTGGAGCATTTGTCCGAACAAAACTTAGAAAAGTTAAGTCCGGTCAGGTTCTCGAAAAGACATTCCGATCTGGGGAGAAAATTGAGCAAGTCTCCTTGGAAAAAGTAAAGATGCAGTTTCTTTACAAGCAACAGGGCGAGGCTATTTTGATGGATTTGGATTCTTACGAACAAATTCATGTTGATATGTCGACGCTGGGTGGACAAGCAGAATTCTTGAAGGAAGACATGGAAATAATTAGCCTTCAAGTAAGAGAACAGGTCCTTGGTTACGAATTGCCGAACTTTGTAGAGTTACAAGTCGCTGAAACAGATCCAGGAGAGCGAGGAAATACAGTTAGTGGTGGCGCAACGAAAGCGGCAATGCTCGAAACTGGAGCTTCGGTACAAGTACCGTTCCATATCAACGTTGGAGACGTCTTAAAGATTGATACTCGAGGCGGAAGCTATGTTGAGCGAATAAATACGAAGAAATAGGCCTCGATAATTGGTGGGGAAATCATGAAGCCAGTACAAAAGAAAGATCCGACAGAATTTCAGCCAGATATGCTGGGTGAAGTTCCGGTAACTATCGCACGATACGCCTTTTATGGTGGAGCTGGCTTATTGCTGTTATCGGCAATTATCACCATTTTTATGATGACTGTTGCCAACGGTGACGCCACTAAAGCAGTTCAAGTCGCAACAAATATCCAATTGTTCCAAAAAGGAATGTTGATCGGAGTTGTTGGGACAGTTATTGGTTCAGCTTGGCTATTCTGGGAGGAAGAGATCATGGTTGGCGTCAACCTGATGAGCGCCCTCATACTCTTCTTTTCAAGTTTGATCTTGCCACTAGTGATGACCTTTACAGCTGGCAACCCAGGTGTTGTGGCTGGATATGCGGCTCTTGACATGGCAGGGAAGGTTTATCTTGGCTTTGCTCTTACCATTCTTGTTGTGGACATTGCCCTGCGGGTTAAGACGAGATCAGAGCAAGGCGCAAAGAAAGATAGCCTCAAATATGGCAAAGGCATTACCGAAGAGAGTGATCGAAAGAACGTCTTTATGGGTAAATGTTGGCAGCTCCCCTATTGCCGAAAGTTTGTTCGTGAAAAATGCCCCATCTATCATGCGCAGCGAACGTGCTGGAGAGAGTTGGTTGGATGCATGTGCGAAGAATCGGTTATTCGAGCGGCGATGGACAACAAACCGGTGTCGAAAGAATCATTGCTTTCGGGTGCGGCCATTCCGCGCAACACAAAATTAACTGATGGGCAAAAGCGTGAACGGTGTAAAACCTGTGTCATTTACAATGAGCATCAGAAGCACAAATACAAGCTCGCAATGCCGTTGATCGTCATCGGCTACGTTTTCTTCTACATCTTATTCAAAGGACCACTTGCCAACGGGATCAACAATTTCATCAATCAAACCAACGATACGATTAACAAGGTTACAGTTGGTGGAATTAAGGGCGGTCCAACCGCAGATTTCTTCACGCAGTTCCTCGTTGGTGCCGTTGTGGTTGTCATGTTGGCGTACACGATCAAGGTTGTTGAGTATGCGATCTTCAAGCTTAAGCTTTAATGTCAAGCTTGATCAAACTAGACGGATCTCATGGTGAAGGCGGCGGAGCACTTTTGCGCTCAGCATTATCAATGTCTGTTCTTACTGAGCAAGGGTTTCAGATTGACCACATCCGCACAGGAACGAAGTTTGTCGGACTTGATGTTGAAGACATTACGCTCATTAAGGCTTTGGCTTCGTTATGCGACGCTGACACGTCGGACTTAACTCCTGGCACGCTCAGTCTCTTATTCGCTCCAAAACGCTCGGTAAAGCCCTTTAAAGGGCTAATAAAGACAGAGCGGAACCCGTCTGGTCGAGGATCCAACGCATTGGTCGTTGCATCAGCCTTGGCGCCGATTCTTGCACGGAGTGGTGGGTACTCAGAATTTGATGTCGAAGGGGAGACTTTCTCGAATAACTCGATGACTTTCGATTACTTTAAGAATGTCTTGGGAGGCTTTTGGCGAAAGCAAAATCTCCAAATGCAAAGCGAAATCATTCGGGCAGCCTATTCTCGCGATACTGAGGGTAGTTGTCATGTTGAGATTGAGCCAGGATCTTTTATTGGATCGAAATTTACGACTCGGGGAAGAGCCAAATTGCTCCAGGCATCAATTAGCTATTCTAGGCTAAGCCATGGAATAGCCGACCGAGCGGCGTCCCACCTGCAAAAGCTTGCCCATTCGGTTAAGGCTACGTTCAATTGTGACCTTCACGAGTTGCCAAGTGATTCCGCAGGTATTCAGATCACCGTTTGGATGCAGTTTGAAAATGGCATGGGTGGCGGTAGTGCAATGGGCGCAAAGAAATTACCTGCTGAGCAAGTTGCACAAGAGGCATTCGAGAAATGCTACGAATGGATTGCCACCGAGACACCCCTTGACTCTATCCTTGCGGAGCATGCTTTATTGCCGAGTTGCTTTGCGGAAGAAAGTTCAGAATTTGTAATTTCTGAGTTAACGTCAAGATTCATGACGATTGCTTGGGTCATCAAACAATTTTCCCCGGTTCGTATCGTAATCAAAGGAGCTCAAGGCGAGACGGGAACCGTAAAAGTCAGTCGGTAGAGGTATGGTTTTATGATGCGTGGTTGGATGTCAATTGTTCTCGTTGGAATGGGTGCCTTATCCTTTGCTGATCGAATAATCGATGTGCCGATCGGCAGATCACTAAAGATGGGCACCTTTCAGATTTCCGATCTTGAAGGGATGAATCAGAGTGGTTCGCGGGATCGATACTTTGCCTACGCGCCATTGGTTGGCTTGGAATTTGGAGTTCGGCAACGGATGCGACCCAATGAATCGGGGCATGCGACATTCGATGTTGCCTACAATCTAGTTGCTCCGGTTGCGGCCCTTTCGCCGGGAATTTCGGTTGGAGTGCTGGACGGTCTTAACGAAACTTTAGATGGGCGAAGAACTTATGTTGCCTTCACTTTTCGTGAACTGCTTGATGTAGGAGATAAGGGCGCAAACGGCGAGGCGACGATGGGTATCCAGTTTGGCCACCTGAATTCTGGTTTCGTTGGCGTATCGCTCCCGCTTTCCAATAATCTTAGGTTCTTGGTCGAACACAACGGAGTCCGAATTTCCACTGGATTCGAACTTGCCATCGATAAGTCAATTCGAGGCCGAATGATTACCCAGGATGGGACGCTTCTTCTTGGACTGAACCTGTCTCGCCGCTTTTAACCATCAGTCCGTGAGCATTGCAAAGCTCGACGATCCGTGCTGACAATACTTTTGCAAAGGTCTCTCGATTCCTTTTTTCGTTAGTGTCGGTACAGACTTCAGCGTAGGAGAACGGCTTTCCATAAACGACGGTTATCACGCTTCGATGAAGCTTAGATGAACCCTTACCGAGACGTTCCTTCGTGCCAATCAGTCCGACTGGAATGATCAGAGCGTTAGTCTTTTTTGCGAGGAGCCCAACTCCTCGGCTGATCGGCTGCATGACTTTTCCGTCACCCCGGGTTCCTTCGGGGAAAATTAAGATCGCTTCGCCCAAGTTTAAGAGTTCAATGGCAGTTCTTACCGATTCAGTATCGCCTTCTCCTCGGTTTACTCGAAAAGCTCCCAGGGAAGTTATGAGCCATCCCAAAAACTTCTTCTCAAACATTTCTGCTTTCGACATGAATCGAAGGCGCCTGGTGCAACCGCAGGCCACTGCCGGAGGATCGGTATGGCTGAGGTGAATTGGGGCGAATATGACGCCTCCAGTTGCAGGAATATTTTCTTTGCCGATCGATCGAAATCCGCCGCCAAGCTGATAGAAAAACACCCGCATAAACCAGCGGCAAAAGGCAAACCAGGTTGGGTGAGCCTTGGCTATTTTTGAAGGATTGCCTTCCTGCGAAGCACTACTCATTGAGCATGCTTTGCAAGTTGCTTGAGAATGTCATAGGTTACGGAACTGAGCAGAATTTCTCGAATATAAAGTTTTGTTTTTTCTTCGTCGCCAAGCTTCGAAGCTTTTGTTTGCCCCTCGACATAGTTAGGATCGGTAAGGTTTCGCATGACCGACATTTGACCCTCGTTGAGATGCTTTTTGCAGGTTTCTAGCAACATGTCAACCATCTCGGAGGTAGCGATTTTTCTTCGAACAAGTAGCGCTTCTTGAACGGAAATAATCTTCGCTTGGAACTCTCGCTTAGGATAACTGCCATCGTTTAGGGCCGATTCAAGGGACATATCTAGTTCCGCGTTTAGCTTCTTTAGCTCCTTTGCATCGAGTGCTAGAATCTCAGCCTCTTTGGCTCGACATCTCTCCATCGTCGTCATCAGAGCGTCCATTTGGGTCTTCTTAAGCAACAAAGGAGTGACATATTTGATCATGTTTAGTTTGCTGATTTTTGCAAGAACCTGATCGACGTCTTTAGCTGCCTGAGAATTATCCTGCGAAAAGCAAAGAGAAGAAGCTAGGGCAAGGCAGATGGCGAGAGAAAATCTAAATTTCATGGTATGTCCAGATTATGAACGCTTTGAATCGTCGGTCGTTTCGGAATCCGTCACGATTGACACGAAGCTAAGCATTGCTCCTACTTGAAAAATAACGAAAAGAAGCATGAAAATTATGGTTCCAAATAGGGAAATGAAGCTTGGTTGACTCCAATCCTTGATAGTAGAGGCGACTGTAAGAGCCAGATACGCGCTTGCAAAGGATAGCAGGCTTGCGACAACGCCTAGAATAATCCTTCGTTTACGTGATAGTGCGGTTAGTTTTTGCCGAATTTCCTGTGATTTCAGGAACAAGATAAATGCAAAAAGTGCAATTAGTGTAAGAAAAACGATACCAAAGACCCAGATCATTACCTCAATCGTACTCAACGCGGTAAATTAGCTCGGTGGTTTTGGTCTTTGGCACTATTTGCATTGACTGCATACGGCGAATAAGTAGCCTCCCTAACAAGGGTGGTTATTGTGCCGTCGAAGACCAAATTGAGCTTCTTGGCGGAGAGGCTGCCAATACCGCCTGTTACTTGACTATGTGGCGTCAAGAAGTTGCACTTGCCGGCAACGCCCTAGGCACTGGCTTTGAGGGCGAGAACCTTCGAATGAAACTTCTGGAAAAGGGGCTGGATGTTTATTTGCTCCAAAGGGCAGGAACAACACCAGTTTGCGATGTCTATGTAACGGCGGACGGTGATCGGACCATGTTTGGATATGGCTTCCACCATGAGGCAAATCACACTCCGTTTGATTCATTGCCTTTTCAAGCTGGCCACTGGTTTACGGCAGATCCAAATATTCCAAACGCTAGTCGTTTGGCCGCAAAGATGGCTCATGTTAAGAAGATGAAGCTCTACCTGATGGACTTTTCCCGAGATAATGAAATTATTCCTAGGGGAGCCATTTGCCAATACGGGACTGACTCCGTCGGAGAACGGGGAAATTCAGAAGCTAATCTAAAGTGGGCCATGGCTTGGACAGCCAAGCATCAATGCACAACAATTTTAACCGACGGTGGCCTTGGTCTTTATTTGGCCCAGCCAGGCAAAGAAGCAGTGTTTCTCCCTTCGTTTCCTGCGATTGCCGTCGTTGATTCAACGGGAGCTGGGGACGCTTTCCGAGCGGGAACCTTGTACGGACTAATCCACAAAAAAAGTCTCCTTCACTGCGTGCGATTTGGCGCCGCTGCGGCATCGCTCAAAGTTGCTCACTTAGGTGCCACCGAAAACGTACCAAGTCTTAATGAGATTGAAAACTGGATAAAAGCCAACCCGGAGATCGCGCAAGCTTACGACATTTGATCGTATAACTAAGCATATGCCTATTCGTAAAGTGCCCGATCAGGTGCTTGAGAAGCTGACAAAGTTGCCCAAGTCACCCGGGTGCTACATTTACACAAACGAGAAAGGCGAAGTTTTGTACGTTGGAAAGGCAATTGTGCTTCGAAATCGGGTTCGGAGCTACTTCCAGACTTCAACTAAGCACAGTATTCGGATTGAGCGATTAGTCGGCAAAATTTGCGACATTGAGTGGATTGTAGTTGACTCAGAGCTGGAGGCGCTGGTGTTGGAATGCAATTTGATCAAGCAACATCGCCCTCCCTATAACGTCCGGCTGAGGGATGACAAATCCTACCCTTACATAACCATCACCAAAGAAGCTTTTCCGAGGGTCCTTTTTACACGAAACGTTCGCAAAGATGGTTCTCAATATTTCGGCCCTTATTCAAGCTCGTATAGTGTTCGCGACACCCTTCAGTTGCTTCATAAGGTTTTTCCGCTTATTCCGTGCGGAAAGAGTTGGAGCGGCAGGAATGAGCAACGTCCCTGCCTCTATTATCACCTGGGACGGTGCCTTGCCCCATGTGCAGGTTTAGTCAAGAAATCTGACTATGCGGAAGTGATCACCCAAGTGAGCCACGTATTGCTCGGTAAAGAGGACTTCCTGGTGAATAGCCTTAAGGCCAAAATGGAAGTTGCGGTTGAGGAGCTAGATTTCGAATCTGCTGCCCAAATTCGCGATCAACTTAGCGCCATTGAACACACTTTGCAGCGGCAAAAAGTACTTTCCAATGATAGCGTGGACCAAGACATTATTGCAGTTGTAAAAGACGAACGTGGCTCCGCAATCCAGATGCTTTATGTCCGAAATGGGAAGCTGATTGGCCAACATCAATACTTGCTTGACGGTGCCGCAGATGCTCGACCTGGCGAAGCAGTCCAAGAATTTGTCAAGCAGTACTACGCCAGTGCGCCTGATGTTCCTCGCGAGATCCTCTTGCCAGTAGAAATAGACGAAATCAATATCGTGCAGGCGTGGCTTAGACAAAAGAAAGGCTCAGCGGTAACCATTGAAGTGCCAAACGGCGGCGAAAAGCTCAGGATGGTTGAAATGGCGGCAAACAATGCGGAACTCGCCCTCAACGCCTTCAGTCAAGAACTGGCGGCAAAAGAAGAGTGGGCAGCCGAGGCCATGCAACAGCTACAGGAAGAATTAGAATTACCTTCGTTGCCTCTTCGCGTCGAGGGGTATGACATTTCCAATCTTTCTGGCACTGCGCCGGTAGGTTCAATGGTTGTAACCGAGAATGGTGAGGCAGCAAAACACGAATATCGCCGATTTACCATTAAGTATCTCCAAGAGACTCCAAATGACTTCGCCATGATGAATGAAGTCATCATGCGTCGACTTCGGAACTATCTTGACGGTAACGTGAAATTCGCAACTCTTCCGGACCTGTTCATGATTGACGGCGGAAAAGGGCAATTAAGCGCGGCACTCAAAGCTCGAGATGATCTTGGCCTTTCGGTGCCAATGATTGGGCTTGCCAAAAAGCAAGAATTGATTTTCATTCCTACACACAAGAATTTAGACGGATCATATTCATACCGCGAAGTAGTTTTGCCGCTAACCGCTCCAGGTCTCATGTTGTTGAGAAAGCTCCGTGACGAAGCTCATCGATTTGCTCTTAGTTTCCACCGAAAGATTCGGGATAAGCGGCTCAATGGTTCGGTTCTCGATGAGGTTCCGGGGGTTGGTCCTCGCCGTCGAAGGATGTTACTACGGACCTTTGGTTCGATCGAAGGTATTCGGCGTGCAACGGCTGACGATATTGCTTCGGTGCCCACGATGACAAAGCAGTTAGCGGCGAAAGTCAAAGAATATTTGACGGAAGCATAGGCGATGTTTCGGCGAACAATTTTGGCTAACATCGTATCATAGAGGTATGAGATTTTCTCGCACAACAAAAATCGTTGCTCCCATTTTGATGGTTGCTCTATTGGCTCCAATTGCTACCCCGCAAATTGGTCAACTTATTAAGTTGGTGGGAATTTGGGAAGTTACCAAGCGCTATGGCGGAGAGGTTAACAATGCCTTCAACAAATTGGTCAAGCGAGATGCAGAAGCATCGAAGATGACGAAGGTGGTTCCGATCATCAGCGGTGGGATTGGTGGACGCAAGGCTGTCGGTATGGTTCAGGTCTCTGGCCCAAAAAGGTATTTGGATACGGTTAAGGCTGTCGCCCAAATCGAACAAGACCTGTTTGGAAAAGAAATTCGTATTCGCGCGATGATCCCGATTGATCAAGATTCGATTGCCAAAGACATTAAGCCGGTCGAGCAGGTTGGCATCACCGGAATCGTCGATCTGAAACTCTAAATCATTCTTGTTGGCAGGATCCGGACTCTTCGGTTCGGGTCCTCGCCGATCGCCTCACTTGCCAGCCGTCTGGCTTCAATAAGTTGAAATTGGGCCTTGCGAACTGCAGGGTTTTGCGGGCTTAACTCAAACGGCTTACCGTTCTGCAAAACCGTCTCGATTCCCGCTTGTACCTCGGCAAACACTTTCTCTTCCATTCGTGATGAAGTCGAAACGGTCTCGACATTGCCTTTCACCAGATCATCGAGGGCCGATGCAATGTTGGCAAATGTATTGGATCGAACCACGATTGTTTTGATGTTTTTTCCTGCAAGGTCACGAATCTTTCTTGGCTTGCTTTGATACGTTGATCGAATTGCCATTACTGCGTCGGCACTTTCGATGTCGGCTGTAACCATCGCTCCAACTTTCTTCTCGCGAATTGCTCGCTCTAATCGAGTTCGGGCAATACCGTAAGGGAAGATCTTCACTAGTCCAGTTGAATCTTGAGCCGGCAGAGTAGGCGCAACTTTTGGTTCCTTTGGAAGACCACCGTTGCCAGCGCTCTTAGCTCTTGCTAAAGCCGGGAACCGTTGATTGAAAGCTGGATCTGGCAAATCGGCAGTTTGTTCTTCTTGAACAACTTCTACCTTGCCCACATCGGTTCGAACGCGAATCTCTGGTCGGGGTGGAACTCCGCGCAGAATCATATCGACCGTCTTTTGGACGTTATGGTGAACCGCTAGTCGGTCGTAATCGAGCAATTCGATTACCACGTCGAAAGTAGGCGGTGACTTACGCTCAAGAACGGTCTTTTGAGTTCCGCGGCGTTGGGCTTCGGCGTCTGACAGGGTAACCGCTTGAATGCCGCCAATGAGGTCAGCAAGAGACGGATTGAGCATCAGGTTTTCGAGCGTCTGACCGTGCGCAGTACCAATAAGTTGTACGCCTCGCTCGGCAATGGTGCGGACAGCAAGAGCTTCTGCTTCGTTGCCAATTTCGTCGATGATGATGACTTCCGGCATGTGGTTCTCTACTGCCTCAATCATGACGTTATGTTGCTCCGCGGCAATGCGAACTTGCATCCGTCGGGCAAAGCCAATTCCTGGGTGAGGAACATCTCCGTCTCCAGCAATTTCGTTGGACGTATCAACGATAACCACTCGTTTTTTGACTTCGTCAGCAAGAACTCGGGCAACTTCACGGAGCTTAGTTGTCTTACCAACGCCAGGCTTTCCGAGAATCAAGATAGATTGACCTGACCGTACGATGTCATCAATGATGTCAATCGTTCCCTCCATCGCTCGACCAACCCGACATGTCAATCCTACAATCTTGAGGTGACGGTTTCGAATTGCCGAGATACGATGGAGAGTTCGTTCAATTCCAGCTCGATTATCGGTCCCAAAATCGCCCAGCGACTTACTCACGAACTCGATATCGAGGTCCGTGATCATGACGTCCGTGTATCTTTCAACGCGATCGTTGTAGCGAACTTCTGCCGGGCGACCATAATCCAGCACAACTTCAACTAAACCGGCAGTGCCGAGGTCTTCGATTCGTTGGCGAACAATGCCTGGGAGAACGTTTAGAAATTCAGCGATTCCATCCGAATAGCGAGCCATTTTATTCAACGTATATGAGAGAAGCTCCTCAATCGTTTGTCGGTTGAGGAGCTTCTTCTCATTTTTTATGACGCTTTCGGGCGTCAAAGTGATCCTTTATCGTGATTAAATTTAGATCTTTGTTTGCGATTCAGCCAAAGTTACAGTGGTTTCCTTTGTTTGGCCAGCTTTCCAATATTTGACTTTAACTTGGTCGCCAACTTTCTTAGGAAGGAGTACTTTGTTTAAGTCAAAGGTGGTTTCGATCTTTTGACCGTCAACCTCAAGTATGAAGTCGTTCTTTGCGATTCCAGAATTTAGCGAAGCTCCGGAGACGTTATTGACATATAGTCCGCTGGATGGGAAGTCGTCTCGCTTCAATATATCAGCTAGATATTGTCGCGCACGCGGATCATCCATGTGTCCGACAAGTCGACCATCGTATTCAATTCCTAAGACGGGGTACTTCGCATGACCATATTTAACGATGTCGTTCACTATTTTCTTGGCTCGGTCAATTGGGATAGCAAAGCCAATTCCAACTGATTCACCCGTTCCCGAGGCAATGGCACTGTTGATACCAATGAGTTGACCTTGAGCGTTACAGAGAGCTCCACCGGAATTGCCAGGATTAATGGCTGCATCCGTTTGAATTCCTTCGACGAGACCCTGGTCTCCGACGGGGAGGTTTCTCTTTTTGGAACTGACGACGCCGACGCTTACGGTGTTATCGAAGCCAAGTGGGTTGCCTACTGCCATGACCCATTCTCCGACCTCCAAAGTGCTGCTTGAGCCCAGTTCTATTGGCTTCAAGTTTTTGGCTTCTATTTTTAGAACCGCGAGATCAGATCGAACATCAGTGCCGAGGATTTTGGCCTCTACCTTTTGACCGTCGAATAGCCGAACTTGAACTCGCGGAAATACTTCGGTTCCGTTGCGAGTGGCTCGACCTGCGACTACGTGGTTGTTGGTAACGATAATGCCATCTGCACTGACAATGACTCCAGAACCAGTTCCAGTTTCTCGCTCGGTTGCCTGAGATTCCATAAAGCCTCTCATTTTGTCGAATCGGTCAACCGAGACAACGCTTGGCATTGCGCGCTTGGCTGCATCCCTGAAATCGAATGCTGGTGCCGGCAATGGATCAGCATAGATTTGCTTGGCTTGACTGTAAGAAGGTGACGATTGGGCGAAAATGTCTTCCGGCTTGTTTCTTGCCGTAAGCCACTTGTCTGCCTGCAATGCTCCGAAGACACCGACAAAGCATGCGGAGAGAGTTAGAACGAAAGCAGTTTGTTTCATGGTTGTTTTTCTATACGAATTGTTCGTGAATGTTATAACGAATTCCTGGTTCAGAAGTTCCTGAGTGCACAGATTGTGGGTATTTCGGTCAGATTTGTGGAATGAAATGCCTGGGTGGGCACCAAATCAGCTTCAAGCGCCAGTCGTTGGCTTTTTCTTGACGCAATTCGCGGAATTGCGGCTCTATCGGTCGTTTTCCAACACATTCTTTGGTATCAGTCTTCCAAATTTGAAACATTTTTTTCAACTATTTGGAGTCCAGGACGATTTGGTGTGGTCGCATTTTTCTTAGTCAGCGGGTTCATCGTTCCAAGAAGCCTTGAGCAAAGGGGTGACGTTAAGGCGTTTTGGACATCTCGGTTCTATCGTCTATTTCCGCCTTACTGGTTTAGCTTGTTATTCATTGGTCTTTTGCCCGCGGCAGGAATTGCTGGATTAACGGCGGTGGATTTAGGTAGCCCGAAGGCTTGGCTTGTCAACCTAACGATGCTACAGGGATTCGTTCGGATACCTGATATCAACCCAGTTGCTTGGACGCTTGGGCTAGAGATGGTTCTTTACTTTGCAATAACGTTTGCGTTTGTCAGGGGTTTCCTGAAGCGCACCTGGTTTATTGCAATTTCGCTTTTATTCATCATGGGCGCAAGTTCAATCTTGTTGCCGACTGTTTTTCATATTCGTTTTCCAGCCGGGGCCTCAGCCGTATTTGGTTCCATCATTGCCGGGCTAGCACTCTTCCGATGGTTTTCTGGAGACCTCAAGAAGTCTGAAGCATTGCTTATCACGGGACTCTGTGTTGTGGTCACGGTTGCCGCTTCGATTGTCAATTACAACCCAGTTCGTTCGGGAGTTGATCTATTGCAACCAACGCAATTTTGTGCAATCTTTAGCGCAATCACCGGCTATGCATTCTTCTTGGGAATGTTGAAGGCTCGAGAATTTGCCTTTCCATCTTGGATTTTGTGGCTCGGCAAAGTTAGTTACTCACTCTATCTGCTTCATCCCATTGCTCTCGCATTAATTCCTCATGGTGGAAATTGGGTGATAACCGTACCCCTTCAAGTTGGTCTTTCGCTGGTCTTGGCGTGGTTTGGCTATGAATGCATTGAGGTACCAAGCGTGGGCATGGCTCAAAAGCGCCTTAGAAAGAAGCCGACAGTTACGCCAGCCAAAGATATGCCAAGTCGCGAGAAAGCAGCTTAGTCTTCATTGGCAATAACTTGGCAAGTGGCGCGCATGGGTGCCCAAATTGAGCAAACATAGCAATACACAAGTAAACTCTAAGAGTGGAGAATAGTAAGCAATCCCTTATTGGTCTTGATCGTGCTGAGCTTGCTGCTCTCTTTCCTGACCGCAAAGACGCCAAAATGCGAGGCAAACAGCTTGCTCATCATATTTATGGTCGAGCCGAGACCGAGTTTGACAACATGCAGGATTTGCCGCTTGATTTTCGAGCCGTTCTTAACGAAAACTTCAAAATATCCCCATTAGAGGTTGCTATGCATCGAAAGTCGACTGATGGAGTTGAAAAACTCTTGGTCCACAATGGCGACAACCAAGTCTTTGAATGTGTTCTTTTACCTTACAAAGATCGGGTTTCATGTTGCATCTCAAGTCAAGTTGGATGCCCAATGGGTTGTACTTTTTGTGCGACAGGGCTAGGGGGATTTGATCGCAATCTGACGGCCGGAGAAATTGTTGGACAGTATTTGCTTTTGCAAAGCCTCACGGAACGAAGAATCTCTCACGTTGTTTTTATGGGAATGGGTGAGCCACTCCTGAATCTCAAGAACGTCGTGAAGTCACTCAAATTTATGCATGAGGAGATTGGGTTGTCTTACCGTCATCTCACGGTTTCAACCGTTGGTCTCGTGCCCCAAATAGCCGAACTTGCAAAAGAGCGGTTGCCTATTCACTTAGCGTTGTCTTTGCACTCTCCGCTTGATGAAGTGCGGGATCGGTTGATGCCAGTCAATCATAAATGGCCCGTTCGCGAAGTCGTTCGGGCAATGAGGAACTATCAGACAACTACCAGTCGGAAGGTAACGTTTGAATATCTACTGATCAAAGATGTGACAGATACTCCAGATCAAGCGAAAGCACTCATTCCATTGCTGAAAGGCATGCCTAACGTTGTCAATCTGATTCCATTTAACTGGGTTGATTCTGAGCAGGGATATGCTCGACCGGATCGCGACAGGGTTCGGCAATTCAAGAGAATTTTGGAGCAAGCTGGGGTAAACGTTACCGAGCGAACTGAGCGCGGTCACGATATTGCGGCGGCTTGTGGTCAACTTGCTGGTCAACACCAAGGGAAATTTGCAAGGAGGAATTTATCCGAGTCGTTGCCGCAACATTCGTGATTGGGGCAACGATAATGGGTTGCGGTAAGGCGAAGCCGGAGATTACGAAGGAAAAATCTGGGGCAAATGTTTCGCCATCTCCAACAACGGAAGCGCCCAAAAAAAAGCAAGAACCAATTGCGGTTGCGGTTGGACCAGGAAAGTCTAATCGAGTTGAATTTTGGACCTACCAAAAACTTTGGTTTACGACTTTTCGGGCTGATCTCTGGTTCATCGAATGGCAAAGTGCCAATCTCGCCCTCATAAATGGTAAGCAATCTGGTTTCATGTTCAAAGTCCATGGTAACGTTTTTGAAAGGAATGAACCTGCAGGGGAATTCTTTGCCGATCATGCCGAGGCAGATATGGCGGTGGATCGTCTTATTCTAGATGGAGGAATAAAGATCAAATCAGGAAAATCGGTCATGACGGCAAAAAAGGTGGAATGGTTGGCAGGCAATGAAGTGTTTAAAGCTAGTGGAGAAGTTTTCCTTGAAGGTCCCGATGGCTCAATTGGTCCAGTAGATGTTCTGTTTGCAAGTGCCAAATTAAACAAGGTCGCTTCTTCTCTAAATTATTTTAAAAAATGAAACGTTTCCAACTAGTTGTATTTCTTGGGCTATTTTCGCTAGCACTCGCACAAAAGCCGATTGTTTACAAGGACAATGCCAAGAAGCCAACAATGATCATTCAAGGCAATCAAGGCTTTTTTGCTCCAGGCGAGAATTTTGAGCTGAGTGGCAATGTTCAGATCAAGCGAATTAGCGCCAGCGGAGACTTGACAGTTGAGACCCTTATGACTTGTGCAAAAGCATCTGGGAATCTAGTCCGAATCAATAACAAAATGGAGGTCGATAAGGTCCGCATGACCGGCGGAATTCAGTTTGTTCAAAAGGGTGAGAATCGTTCAACCACTGCGAGTGGAGACAGTGCGGAGTATGACCTCAAGGATGGATTGAAAGAAGTAAACGTCAATGGCGGAGTTGAAATTTCCTTTGATAGTCAAAGTACCAGGGAAACGAAAAAGGATGGTAAGAAGGAATCTGCAAAGATCACTTCGACAATGAATACAACTTCGCGCTCGGCAACCTTAACTTTTAAGTCGAAGTTGGATGATAAGAAGCGAGAGTTCACGGAACTGCAAAGTGCGGTCGTGCGCGGACCGATTCAATTCAACGGGACGCAGTTAGTGAAAGATGCAGCTGGTGAAAAGCTGCAGAAAGTCTTCGCGAAAGCCGACAAAATGACGTTCACGATTTCTGGTGAATCTGGTAATCGAGAAGTCAAACTTGAGGGCAACTTAGAGTTTAAGCAAAATGATGGAATCGGTGAAGGGTCCATCGTTGAGGGGGCAAACACCGTCGTCCTTCAGCTTAACGAAAAGAATGAGATTTTGAAATTACGATTCAAATCAGAGAGTCCTAACCAGGTTGCGACCACAATCACCAAAATCAATTCGAAAGGCAAGAAAGGTGGCGCTTGAAAATCTCAGCGGAAAACCTTCAGAAGAAGTACAAGGGCCGAAAAGTAGTCAATGGCGTTTCATTCACCGTCAGTACTGGTGAGATCGTTGGCCTGCTCGGGCCGAACGGAGCTGGAAAGACAACTTCTTTCTACATGACCGTTGGTTTGGTAAAGCCAAACGGTGGAAAAGTCTTTCTTGATGATAAGGAAGTCACAAAATGGCCAATGTTCAAGCGGGCTAGAGCCGGAATAGGCTATCTCCCACAAGAGACATCGGTATTTCGGAAGTTGACTGTTCGGGATAACCTGCTTTTGGTCCTTGAGCTTGCTGGCAAGTCGAAGAAGGAGCAGAAAGCAAAGGTCATGGAGTTGGCGGAAGAACTTCATATCACCGAGCGTCTTGATGCCGTTGCGGGAGTTCTTTCCGGTGGAGAAAGGCGAAGAGTTGAGATCGCCAGAGCGATGGCTACTGAGCCAAAGTTCATCTTGCTTGATGAGCCGTTTACGGGAATTGACCCGGTGACGATTGAAGAGATTCAGGCGATCCTGTTCAAACTTCGGGGCCAAGGCATTGGGATTTTGATTACCGATCACAATGTCGCAGCAACTTTAAAAATCACCGATCGGAACTACATTCTGATCGACGGAAAGATAGTCGCCGAAGGAACTGGAAAGGAAATTTCTGACGATCCTATGGTCCGAAAACACTACTTGGGTCAGCAATTCGGGACGGACATCTTCGAAAACGATGAAAAAAATTGATCGGCTGATTGTGGGAGAGCTGGTCGGCCCGTGGGCCTTCGGAGTAGCGATGTTTACATCGCTCATTCTGGCTGCGACTTACTTGGGTCGAATCACAAGCTACATCGTCGAGGGTCTTCCGGTTTCGGTCATTCTTAACGTCACACTTCTCATGATCCCAGCAATGCTGGTCAAGACGCTCGCCATGTCAACGTTGTTGGGGGCCCTATTGGCGTTTGGAAGGCTTTCCGGGGATTCTGAGATTGTTGCCCTACGAGCAGGCGGAGCAAGCATTTATCGCATTATTTGGCCCGTTGCCATGTTCTCGCTTGGAGTTGCAGTTTTGACGTTCGTTCTCAACGATTCTTTTGTGCCGCAATCGGTCAAGAAGCTCAATAGTATGACTGATGTTTTGGTCAAAGATATTCAGCAGAAAAACGTCCAACCGACCTTCCAACCGATCATCGAGGACGGCGTTATCAAAGCGATGATCATGGCTGAAGACTTTAACCTTGGCGAACGAAAACTAAGCCGGGTTACGATCAAAGCGATCGGTTCTGACAAGAAACCCACTTTTTACCTAGAGGCTGCCGGACTGCAATACGAAAATACGAAAGAATGGAGAATTCTTGGCCCAGCGAAGTTGTTTAGTGCGGACGGAAAGGACTACTCGGTGGTGACCGGCGATTTGTGGCCCGGTGAGCTACCAAAGCTCCGAGAGGCTCCCGAGAATATCGGTGTCAAAGACAAGAACGATCCTGACTTCTACACCTCTGCCGAAATTCGCGAACTCATAGCCAAGGCAAAATTTGACAAATCGATCACACCAAAGAAGCGGTTAAATTTCGAATATTGGTACTGGAGCAAGTTCTCGGTACCTCTCGCTGCCTTTATTTTTGGAATCCTTGGGGCAGCACTCGGTATTAGGTCTCACCGAGCGGGAACGGCAACCGGGTTTGCTCTTGCTGTTGGCATCATGTTCGGCTACATGACGATCGCTAACTTCATGAATTCTTGGGCCCAAGGTCAATTAATTCCTCCTTTCGTGGCGGCATTCACGCCAATCGTTCTCGGACTGGTCGCCGCACTAGTTATAATGTGGCGAAGGAACACGGGATAACTTGGATCCACAATCGCTTTTCTTTGTCTTAGTTGTCATCGCGATAGGCGGAATTTCTGCCTACCTCGCAGATATCTTAGGCTATAAGATTGGCAAAAAACGCCTCTCGATTAAGCGCATCCGTCCCAAATATGTTGCTCGGATTAGTGTTGTCATTGCGGGAATGTTGATCCCGATCTTTACGATGCTCCTGCTCTATGGGGTCAGTTCTACGTTTCGAACTTGGATCACCCGTGGGAGCGCGATTGTTAAGGACCTTGAGCAAAAGTCGAAAGAGGTTGATAAGATCAATGCTCAGCTCGTAGAAGGCGAGACCAAGAATGCAATGCTTGACAACAAGAACAGAGTCCTTGAGGATCTTAACAAGAAGAAGCAAGCAGAAGCAAAATTGCAGGAAGCAAAAGTTAATGGACTGAATAGCCAAGTCAATACACTGACTTCAAATATCAAAAGTATTGAAGGGGAGAAGAAGTCTGCCCTGGCTCAATTGGAGCCAATTCGGTCACAGTTGCAGTCTTTACAAAAGCAACTGCCCGAGGCCAAAAAAAGTCTTGAGGCTGCAAGGATGGCGCTGAAGGAAGCGGATGACAAATTTAAAGATGCTTCAACCAAATACAACTCGACTTCCACTCGAAACTTAACCCTTACCAATGAAAACCTAAAACTCACCAATACTAACGCGGAGTTGGAAAAGAAGAATTTAGAGGTCAAGAAAATTTCGGATGATCTCCAGGGAGTTATCAACACCCTCAGCAAAGACTTGGAGAAGCTAAAATCCGAAAAGGCAATGGCGGAGTCTGAGAAGAACCGGGTCGACGCCGAGCTAAAACAAGCAAGTCAAAACCTGTTAACGATTATCGACGAAGCGAATGTTATTTTAAGAGCCGCACTCGAGGACAAAGATAAGTTCTATCGAACTCAAACAATATCGTATTTGCGGGGTGAGGAACTGGCCAGAATATCTGTGCTTGGGAAACCGTCAAGTGCAATTGCAACGACTGCCTATCGCGCAATTCTTCGTAGGGCAAAGTCAATTGCAACTGATCATGGTGCGAAATCTGCTTCAGACTATCCATTTATAGGCTCGGCAGGAATCATACGAGGAGATTCTCTTCGAGGCTATTTGTCTGAAGATGATGTCGAGAAATATTGGGTTGGAGAGATAATGAGTTCTTCGACGGATACAGTAGTGATTGCCCGAGCTCTTGCCAATCGATTTGCTTCCGAGCCCGTTACCCTCGAACTCATACTCCAACCAAATCCAATTGTCTTCCGGAAAGGCGAAATCGTTACAGAATCTAAAATTGATGGCAGAATTAGCGAAATTGAAATCCTCAATGGTATTCGCGAATTTCTTCGAACCTTTGTCAATACGAGAGCGCGCCAAAGGAATATGATTCCAGTCTTGTCTCGTGATGGTCTTTCGTATGGCGAATATACGCAAGATCAATTACTGAGTACAGTTGCAAAAGTAAAGGCCGTTCCGCGATTGGTTAGACTTGTTGCTGTCGCTCGCCAGGACATTCGTGCTGGAGACGCTTTGGACATAGACATCGAGGTCAGATGATCAAGAAAACTGTACTCTCGATTGATCCTGGAACTTCCAAGTGCGGAATGGCTCTCGTACAAAGAGATGAGGGCGGTTCGATCAAGCTCTTATGGCATGACGTTGTTCCGGTTGATGCCGTCATTGTCAAACTTCACGAAGCATATATTGTTGAAGAATTTCATCTCGTCATTATTGGCGACTCGACCGGATCAAAAAAAGTGAAGACGGACCTGCGAAGGCATTTGCCGAGCATGGGGATTCTGGTCATTGACGAGAAAGAAACGACCATTCAAGCCCGGGAAAGGTACTGGGAATACAATCCTAGAAAAGGTTGGAGAAAGTTCTGGCCAGCCACTCTACAGACTCCCCAGGAGCCCTATGACGACTATGCTGCACTGGTACTTGCAGAGCGTGTTCTGAGTGAAGGCTAGTCGAAAACCGGTAAAATGAATCTATATGTCCCCCAAGATTCGGAATATCGGCATCATAGCGCACGTAGATCACGGGAAGACGACCCTCGTAGACGCGATTTTTAAGCAAGCAGGAACCTTTCGCGAGAACCAGCACATGGGCATTCGTGTCATGGACAGCAATGACCTTGAGCGCGAAAAAGGCATTACGATTTTGTCCAAAGTGGCTTCGGTTCAATACCTCGGCACCAAGATCAATATTGTTGATACTCCAGGACACGCCGACTTCGGCGGTGAAGTAGAGCGAGTTCTCAGCATGGTTGACGGCGTACTCCTTGTTGTCGATGCTAATGAGGGGCCCATGCCTCAGACTCGATTTGTACTCAAAAAGGCTTTTCAAAATGGATTGAAGCCAATTGTATTTGTTAATAAGATTGACCGTGAGAATTCACGACCAGAATACGCATACGACAAAACCCTTGACCTTTTCATCGACCTAGGAGCTGATGAAGACGCCCTGTTCTTCCCAGTTTTGTACGGCTCAGGTGCGGGCGGCTATGCCCGAACAAACCCGGGCGATGACGACATGGACATGAAGAAACTGTTTGACGCGATTGTCGAACATGTTCCTGAACCCAAAGTCGAACACGAGGGCCCTTTCCGACTTCAAGTCAATAACCTTGACTATAGCGACTACTTGGGACGCATGTTTGGCGGAAAAGTCCTTCGCGGAACCGTCAAAGTTGGCGACCGAGTCGAAATGATTCGTGAAGATGTTGTTAAGAAAGTTGCATTCAACGTCACCAAACTCTGGACATACGAAGGAATCGAATTAACGGACGTTGAATCAGTTGGCGCTGGGGAAATTGCGATGTTGGCCGGTCTCGATAACGTTTTGATTTCCGACACGATCGCGATTGTCGATACCAGTGAAGCCCTCCCAGCCATTAAGGTTGAACCAAGTACGCTCTCGATGAACTTTTACGCCAATAACTCGCCACTGGCGGGCAAGGACGGCGGCAAGTTCTTGACGATCCACAAGATTCGCGACCGAATCTTGAAGGAAGAAGCAGTCTCGGTTTCGATCAAGGTTGACCCGGACGCAGCTTCAGATACGGTTAAGGTTAAAGCCCGTGGCGAACTACAACTTGCAATTCTCATCGAAACAATGAGACGAGAAGGGTACGAGATGCAAATTTCACGTCCTCAAGTTATTTTGAAGCGAGACGAGAACGGCAAGATTCTTGAGCCCAACGAAGCGGCAACGCTTGAAGTTCCAGAAGATGCCGTTGGTTCAGTCATGGAAGAAATGAGCCGCCGAAAGGGCGACCTGTTGAACATGCGGACCAATGACAACGGAACGAACTCTTTGGAATACTCGATTCCGACTCGTGGACTCATTGGCTTCCGTTCAAACTTCTTGACTCTCACGAGAGGTCTTGGTCTCATTGGATCGCTGTATGACGGCTACAAGCCGTATAAAGGCGAGATTGCATTCCGAGTGCAAGGATCTCTCATCTCGAAGGATCCGGGCAAGCTCACACGCTATGCATACGAAGACGTAATGGTGCGAGGGCAGTTGTTCTACCCAGTCGGAACGGCACTTTACGCCGGAATGATTGTTGGTGCTTGTAGTCGAGACGAAGACATGATCGTCAACGCAACCAAGGAAAAGGCGGCGAATAACATTCGGTCCGCTACTTCCGAGCAGACGGCATCGTTGGATACTCACAAGGAATTCTCGCTTGAGCAAGCTCTTTCTTGGTTGCGAGATGACGAGCTACTGGAAGTGACCCCGAAGCAACTTCGGTTCCGAAAGAAGGTTCTCGATCACTCGGAGCGACGAGTATCCGAGCGACGAAGCGAAGTCGTAGTTTGATTTGGAGCTAGGGTTCTAGCATGGTTAAGAAAGAGTTCATTGTCCTTAAGGCAATGAACTCTTTTTTTGAGTGCTGATGGGCAAATCGCCGCATCTAAACGACTTTTGTATCGAGGGAAAATTCCCCTTGGACATTCACTTGAAAAACCTGAGAACCAGGATTCGAAGTAATGCACTTGAATAGCTGCTCATCTACGAAATGAGCCGCAGTACGGTCTTCACTGGCTAATCCTGGACCAATTTTATTGTTCTCAAGCATTCGTTTGAGTGATGGCCGACGATCTACTTCGCCGTCATAGTGAGGGCAGAAACTACCCTCGAGCCATCCAAGGTCCTTCCAGGGTGCCAACGGTCCCATCGAGTCAGTACTAAACTCTTCAAACCAGCAGTTCGCTCCCGCACTTACGCCGGCCAAGACGGTTCCATTCTCGTAGGCTCTGCGAATGGCAATATCCAATCCCCAGTCGCGCCAAAGAACCAAAAGGTTTCGAGTGTTGCCCCCTCCCACGTAGATCACATCTTGTTCGAGCATGTAATCATCAAAGTCCAGGCGGTGCGGCCAAAACAGGCTGAGATGGGAGGTTTCACATCCCAGACTTCGGTAGGCAAGGTGAAAGCGGTCGGAGTAATCGTTACTGTCGGCCGATGCAGTTGGAATAAAGCAAACCTTAGGCTTTGGTTTGTCAACCAGACCTAAGATGTATCGATCTAGCGCCAAGTTCTCAGGCTCAGTACTAAATCCTCCACCGCCAATCGCCACAATTTGTCTCATTTGCCTTATTTTGACTCAACCTGCATCACCCCTTTATCGTAAATAAAATTGTCATGAGCGCACGGTTTACACCCAAGGACATCCATCCTTCAATATTTGAAGCGGTTCACGACCTGACGACGACTTACATGAGTGGTGCTGCCGACCAGCGTACGACAGCGGCAGGAACAAAACATTCGTCTGTGTGGTTTGCCGAATATTGGAAGGGAACCATGATTTGGCTGCTCGGACTCATTCCTGTCATTGGCGGAGCAGCAATGGCCGCAGATTACGGCGGAAAGACTCTGAGAGTTCTAACATTCCTGATTTTGTTAAGTGCTTGGCTCGCGGCAGGATACGTTGGGTATCAAAAGAATAAGAAGCTAATAACTTGGGAAGAACTTGAAGCGTTGCGCCCCGGTTTAAACCTTTCAGAGCATCAGACTCTATATCTCGATTGCCTTCAGTATGTCGAAGAATCTCGAGTTCTTGACCTAGAGCAAAAGAAGTCTTGGCGGGATGCCTTGTTCAATGCCCTTGATCAGGCGCTTGTACTCGACAAGCTCTCCACTGACATGAAGACATCTTCTGGGGTGGAGAATCACGGCGAGAGTCTGGCTGAAATAGATCGTCTCAAAAGTTTGAGTTCGCAAAGTACGGATGAGGTCGCCAAAGATGCTTACAATCAAAGCCTTGAAATGGCGCAGGATCGAATGTCTAAGTGGGATTCGTTTGCAGTCCAGGCGGAGCGAACGGAAGCTCACATGGAACTCACGAAGCAAACATTCCTGAAGACTCGGGACACGCTGAATGGGCTCAGCCTAACTCAGCAAGAAGCCGTACGGGTTGACCTCGAACCACTTCGCGCAAACCTGAGCCGAGTCCAAACGGATGCTCACGAGATTCAGCGAGCCATAGAAGAATTAAGGCAGATTTAGGTTAGTCAGGAGTCAAGAGTCAGGAGAAGGACTAAGAATAATCCTTTCTCCAAACTCCAAACTCCCGACTATTCCGGCTTCTTCCCAGTCTCACACGTCACGACTGAATTGATTCCGCCACGAGCGCTGAAATTGCCCGTCACGCGCATCCATCGTGGGCTACATGCCGCAGTTAGATCATCAAGCATCTGGTTGATAACTGCTTCGTAAAAGATTCCTTTGTTTCGGAAGTCGAGGTAGTAATATTTCAGGCTCTTGAGCTCAATGCAGACATCACCTGGGATGTATTCCAATTCAATGGTGGCAAAGTCAGGCAAACCCGTCTTGGGGCAAACGCTGGTGAACTCAGGGTTCACGTGCTTGATTGTGTAATTGCGGTTTGGGTTCGGATTCGGAAACGTCTCAAGCTCAGTCATAGGGAGGCTATAGTTTACTTCTTCAGATCAATGTACTGGGTAAGACCCTCTTGCCTACTCAATGAAAACGTAAACCACAATGTTTGACGTTGGGATTCTTCAGCTGTAGGTTTTTCTATTAGCTTCTTTCCCGTTGGCGTATCGACGAAGGCATTGTTGCTTACTCGGTCTTTCCATTTGGCGGTAAAGCGCAAGTCTTTCAACTGTTCCAGTCCAAAACCATTGAGTGCCAGGCTTTTGGCTAGCTCATAAGTGCATCCATAGTGCTCCAAAATCAACTTTAGGGCAGAATTGAGCAATTGATCCTGCTGGTTGCCAACAAGATCAGAAAAACCAAGTCCTTCGTCGCGGGCGGCTATTTCTCGCTGTCTCGGCGAAAGCATGGCGAACAGCTTGAGCGAATCAAGGCACTCCGTTACCTTGGGAAGTTTCGCACGAGTTGCGGGATAATTGGTCTCGCCAATTGCCAATTGATCTTCCCGGAATGCCCGAGCCACAAATAGAGCTTGATCAAGTGTTGGTAATTGACCTGTCTCGCGGGGTTCCACTTTGCTCCACGTCGCTTCTGGTGTCTCACTTTTGCGGCGAGACCAGTAGGCAAAATTTCTGGCGAGAAGATATCCATTGTCTTCTTTTGCCAAGCATTGAGAATCACCCATAAGTTTGCCTACTGCTTGACTAGCGAGCTTCTCCCCATTGTTTAGTGGTGCGACTCCATTTCCAGGTACAAATGCATTAAGAATGGATCGATCAGCCTGAGCGACGATCGGAATGCTGGTTGCTTGATGGAGCCATCGAAGGTGATCACCCAAACGAAACTGTTTTCCAGCCCAGGGAGAATCCCACACAGGAGTATTTTGCTCAATAGTCTGGGGAAACTTTAGCGGAGTTTCGTAGGGCTTCATCCAAGGCTGAAGCTGAGTGTAGAACGCCATTTTTTTAAGAGAAGGATCGACGTTTAAATACGACTTTGTCCCTGAAAACATGCCACCCGACTGTGAGCCACCAACTGACAATGCGGGATTTGACGGCTCGAAGTAGAACGAAAGTTCATTTGCTCGAAATTTTCCATTAGAAGGATTAAATCGAAAGAAAGTGAATCGTCGATGTTCATATTCGATAGGAACATTCTTTCCTTCTGGACCGGTTCTCTTGGTTTGTATTGATTGAAGAAAGTCCGATTGGTAAAGCCTCAGCTTGACTTCGGGTATCGTACTCGCCGCAAAAGCGGCCCCTTTCCAAAATCTATCGACATCCTCTTTATTAAGCTGCAATAATACTCGGCCCAAAGAATAGCTTCTAAGACCAAAACTGAGAGCATCTCTTCGTCTGATTCCTTCTACGATTCTTGTCTCGTCGTGAGCTTGCTCCGCTGCCCTTAATTCATCATCCCATTCCTTCGTAATTTTGTCCCTAACTGATGGTTCGACGAAAATTGGTCTGGTTGGCCCTGGCTCATTGTTGTAAGGCAACTTACTCGCGACATATTGGCAGGCCCAAAGCTTTAATTTCAAATCCGACAATTGAAGGTCTTCCGCGGCCTTGACAAAGTTTTTTTCACGATTCGCCGTCGGTATGTCGCGTTCAAGCCGATAACCCTTTTCAAATGGCATCCATTGGGCATCGAGAACCTTAGCCACCTTATCTAATGTCTCGCCAAGTGGCCGCTTATTAACGAACACATCAACCTTAAGGTCTTGAATATCCTTTGCAACCGAAAACTTAACACCCGAAGATGAGGAGACTTCTGCGCAGAAGTCCGTTATCTGGCGAAGGCTCACATCAAAATCAGTCGGCTTGGTCAGCCGAGCATCCGAAAGGACTCCGCTTTGTAAGGCAAGGGCTAACCCAAGAAGAACCATTACCCCTCATTCTACAAAGAAACGACGAGAAAAGCCGTCGCGAAGAATACTTTCGTATTCGTGACCACAGTCGGCAGCCCACGCACACCAAAAAATCAGGGGTTCATTTCCGGTGTTCACCGTTCGATGAGCCAACGTGCCGTCGATGTGATAGGTCGTCCCGGGTCTTAAATCAACGGTCGTTGTGACTCGATCTTGATCCATCAAAACAACTAAGCCAGTTCCTGAAACAACAATGATTAATTCCCCATGGGTTGGCTTTAAGTGCCAATGTCCGCGGGTCATGAAGTACTCACCACCAACATCCCCGGGAAACAAACGCGTTGAACCCCACAGAATCGCCCCCTCAGTACCATCGGGCTTACTGAAGTACGTTTCCGTCTCATACAGTGGCTGCATGGATACTAAATCAGCCGCGGTGGGATCGTGCCAGTAGTCGCGCAAGTCACCGACCGTCCGAACCGAACCCACGGCATCGCCATGAAGAACACCCGTTTCGAGATCAGAAATGATCATTCTTTTTGACTACATCTTATGGATCGCGTGACCCAAAGCATCTTCGATTGCTTCGATTACGGCTTCAGCCATCGTAGGGTGAGCGTGCATCACCGTTTCCATTGAATCCAAAGTTGCTTCGTGAACCAACGCGGTGACTGCTTCGGCCAAGAGATCCGAAACGTGCCCGCCAATCATGTGAATACCCAGGATTTCGCCGTACTTTTTCTCGGCAACAACTTTTACAAATCCTTCGGTCTCGTTTATTGCCATTGCTTTGGCAAAGATTCCGAACTTGGATCGACCGATAGTAACGTCATAACCCTTCGATTTGGCTTCTGACTCGGTTAGACCAACGCTGGCAACTTCTGGTGCGGTGTAAACCACGTTAGGAACCAATCCGTAATTAAGGGTCTTTGGTGACTCTGGCTTGAGGATATTGTTGACTGCAGTAAGACCTTCTTGTTGGGCAACGTGAGCAAGTTGAATTCGACCCGTGACGTCACCGATTGCCCAGATGTTTGGCACATGAGTTCTGAGGGTGTCATCGACAATTTCGACTCCGCGTCGATGAAGCTTGACGCCGACGCCTTCTAGGTTCATGTCGTCGGTATTCGCCTTTCGACCAACGCCTAACAACACAACTTGAACGTCCAGCACTTCAGTATCGGTGCCTTTCTTAATCGTAACTTTCCAACCGGTTTTGGTTTTCTCAACCTTATCAATCGTTGCTCCAGTCTTCACCGAAACACCTTGCTTCGTCAGTTGCTTTCCAAGCTCCGCACCAAGCTCTTCGTCCATGACGTTGATGAGGTTCGGCATCATTTCGACTAGGGTGACCTTCGTTCCGAGACCGTTAAAAACGTAGGAGAATTCGCAACCGACAGCCCCACCACCGAGCACGACCATGCTGTCTGGGACAAATGGAGCGGAAACCGCGTCGTCCGAAGTCCATACATTTTCTTCTCGACCACCAACTAAACCAGGAACAGGAAGGTGAATAACCGATGAGCCCATGGCAAGGATAAAGTTTTTGCCTCGGTACTTCGATTCTTTTCCATCTTTGTCGGTAACCGACAGGGTGTTTGCGTCACCAAACTTTGCAAATCCTTCGACGTAGGTAACACCTTTCTTTTTGAAAAGCATTCCAATTCCGCCGCGCTCGGTAGAAACGATCTTGTCTTTTCGCTTCATCATCGCTTCGAAGTCCATTTCCGGAGATTCGACGGCTTTCATTCCAAAGCTCGCTGCCTTCTTTGTTTTATGCAACATCTCAACGCTGGCGATCATCGCCTTCGAAGGTACGCAACCCACGTTAAGGCAAGTGCCACCAAGAAGAGCCTTTTCAACGCACATGACTTTGGCTCCCATTTGGGCTGCACGGATAGCGGCGTAGTATCCGCCGGGACCTGAGCCAATCACAATAATGTCTGCGTCGAATTGTTCGTTTGCCATAGTCTGAGTTTTCTCCTGCTCTGCTGGTATGCCCGAAATCGCATTAATAATCGAGGACGCTGGCATCGGCGTTGTTGTCGCCGGCCCGTTTGTCAGCTCGCTTGCTGAATTTTGCGATAATTCGTGATTCTGGTCACTCATTGAGCACCGAGAGGATTAAATCCAAGTTTACCAGGTTCAAGGAACTCAGCAATTGGAAAAAAAGGTGTCAAATTATGATGTGATTGAACCGTATATCAAGTTAAAATGGTTTCGCACTGAGTTCCAATGTTCAAGAAGCACTACCGCCATATTACAGCCTGCTTGCTGCTTTTGCTTGCCTCGGGCTTTTCGTTCGCCGAAACGACTCTCAGGCTCAGCGTTTGGGACGGCGACAAAGCTCTTGAAACAATTCGGGCAGTTTGTAAGCAATTTGAAGCCGAGAACCCGGGCTACAAAGTAAAGATTGAAAACTACGAATACAATCTTTACCACCAAAAAATGATCATTACTTATGCCGCGGGTGTCGCACCCGACGTCGTCATGATGGACACAACTCACTATCAGTTTCTGGCTTCTCGCGGCGCACTTCTTCCGCTGAACAAGTTTTTCACTTCTTCTCCTGGTTTCGATATCAATGAGTTCTATAAACCGATTGTAGATTCCTACACGTTCAAAGACAATATTTATATTCTTCCAAGAGATATCGCTCCAATCGGACTCATCTACTACAACAAGAGGATGTTTAAGGATGCCGGTCTCCCCATGCCGGACGGCTCCTGGACTTGGGACTTCAAGGAACGCCCAGAGCTGAAAGAAAAAGACTTTCAGTGGGTGTGTAAGCACTTTGTTAAGCAAGATAAAGACGGGAAATACATTCAATGGGGTTATGCCCCTGGTTGGCCACAGATGCAAGCCGATATGTACGCCTTGCAGTTGGGTGCCCCGGTTTACGATAACTATGCTGAACCCACGAAAGTACTTGCCAACGCCCCAAACCGAGTAAAGGCATTTCAATTTGCTTCCGACTTTGCCAACAAACTTCACCTCGCGCCATCAAACGCAGAATCATCGGGCGCATTGATGATGACCACCCAACAAATGTTCGTCCAGCAGAAGATCGCAATGTATCAGAACGGAATTTGGGAAGTTCCGAACATGCGAAAGATGCTCAAACCAGGTTCCCCTGAGTGGTTTGATTGGGACATCTGTTTGGCACCGGCATATGCCGGCGCAGACGGTAATCCGGTTCGAAAATTTACGACTGGCGGTTCTGGATACGCGGTTATTTCAACAACAAAGAATCCTGAAATTGCGTGGAAGCTCACGAAGTTCTTAAGCGGCCCTCCCGGAATGATCGCCATGGCAAAGGCGGGAATTGCTCAACCGGCAATCCGCAAGTTAGCTTTGCAACCAGGAATATGGTTGCCCGGGCCAGAAACGCCACTCGAAGAGCAATTTCCAAAAAATAGAATTGCTACCGACGAAGCGGTGCCATTTGTAGTATTTGATCCATCTAGTCAATTCGGAATTTCCGTTGGCGATCGAGTGAACAAGGGGCTCGAAATCCTTTGGAACGGTCAAGGTAAGGCAGACAAGATTTTATCTGAGAACCAAAAAGTTGCTCAGGATCGGCTTGATGTTCTTAGAAAGCAGGAAGCTCTTCCCCCTTTTAACTGGGCTTTGGGCGGGGTTTTCGCGCTGTGCATCGTTGTCGCGATCCTGTTTTATGTGTACAAGCCAGAATTTGGGAAGAAGCTCACGAATCTCGAAAAATCAGAAAGTCGTTCAGGATACAAGTTTTTAACCCCTTGGATTATTGGCACCGTAGTTTTTGCACTTGGCCCCATGATTCTTGCCCTTCTCATGGCATTTGCCGATTGGGACATCATCGCCCCTGCCCGATGGCGTGGGCTAGATAACTTCAAAGAAGCCTTTACCGGCGACCCTACTTTTTATAAATCGCTCTCTGTAACCCTTATTTACACCGTTTTCAGTGTCGGCTTCGGAATCTTTGGCTCAATGGGGCTGGCGCTCCTGTTGAATCAGAAAGTCAAAGGTGTGTCTTTATACCGAACGCTGTACTACATTCCTTCAATCACATCGGCGGTCGCTGGTTCGCTCATTTGGATGCGGGTTCTCAACCCAGACAAAGGGCTTCTCAACTTCATCTTGTACGGTCCTGAAGGGAAGTGGGCACTAGGAAAGGCATTGAGTGTTTGGATCATGAATGATGCCTCCAAACCGGTGGACTGGCTTCAAACCGAGTCAACTGCGCTTCCTGCCCTCATTATCATGTCCCTTTGGGGAATTGGTGGTGGCACCGTCATCTTCTTGGCAGGTCTACAGGGAATTCCAACGTACTACTACGAAGCGGCTACGCTCGATGGAGCAGGAATCTGGAAGCGATTCAAGTCCATCACCTTCCCAATGCTGACGCCTACGATTTTCTTTAGTGCGATCACTGGGCTAATCGGTGCTTTTCAAGCGTTCACTCAAGCATTTGTTATCTCTCAAGGTGGTCCCAATGACGCGACACGATTCTATGTCTATCACGTCTTTGCCACGGCATTCCAATCGGCTCGGATGGGCTACGCAAGTGCGCTAGGTTGGGTGCTTTTCATCATCATCATGATCGTAACCCTCGTTCAAATGAAGATGAGTAAACGTTGGGTTTACTACGAAGCGGAGGCAAAGTAATGGCGACAAATCAGCAACAAGATTGGATCAAAGCAGCAAAGAATGCCGAAAGGACAGCTTCGGTTCTTCGATTTCTCCTCTGGTTTGTCTTACTTTCAGGAGTCGTACTTTCCCTTGCGCCGTTTTACTTGATGGTCGCAATGTCCCTCAAGACCCCAGGTGAAGTAGCAAATTCAACCGTTTGGGAAATGCCTAAGGTTCTCCAGTGGGTGAACTATGACAAGGTGTTAACCAACCCCAATGCGCCATTCATTTTGTTCTTCCGTAACTCACTCATCGTTGCCGGTTTGGGCACTTTGGGCGTGCTATTGAGTTCAAGTTTGGTCGCATACGGTTTTGCACGACTCAAATTCCCAGGTAGAGATCGCCTGTTTGTGCTGCTGTTAAGCACCATGATGCTGCCAGGAATCGTCACGATGGTTCCACAGTACGTCCTTTGGAAGTACTTGGGTTGGGTCGATACTTTCTATCCGCTCATTGTCCCAGCGTTTTTTGGTGGTGGAGCCTATAACATCTTCTTGCTTCGACAATTCCTGATGGGAATTCCTCGAGACATTGATGAGGCCGCCATCCTCGATGGAGCCAACCATGCCACCATTTTCTGGCGATTCATGATGCCCAACATGGGACCCGCTCTTGCGACGGTAGGAATCTTCAGCTTCATTTATAACTGGAAGGACTTCCAAGGTCCGCTGATTATTCTGAACAGTCCTGAGCATCAAACCTTGGAGTTGGGTCTACAAACGTACCGGGCGATGAACCAAAATCAGTGGGAGCTCATCATGGCGGGTTCGGTGATTGTCATGATCCCAATCATCATCTTATTCTTGATTGGTCAACGGTACTTTGTAAAAGGCATCGTCATGACTGGCATCAAATAGGACATTTTCGCGCTAAGATTGAGGAATGGTATTTTCCCTTGCTGTAGGGTCATCATTGCTTTTTTCACCTGCAATACGGCTTCCCCATCAATTCGACCTTCTCAATGTTAAGTTTGACGTGGCTCTGGACTTCAAAAATGAGTCCGTGAGCGGCACGGTTATCAACAAACTTGTGACAACCGAAGATGACGCTGTACTCGCATTTGACAAGGGACCGATGGACATCAAATCAGTTGTGGTTTCGGGTGCAAAGAACTTTGTGGTCAAGGTTACCGACAACAATGTCATCGTCCGATTACCAGGCTCAAAAACCGGTTTACCCGTCTCGGTAACGATTCGATATAGCGCCGCACCAGAAGCTGGAATCTACTTCGTCAACGCCAAGCGAGCCTATCCAGCGACCTCGGACCTCGCCTACAGCCAAGGCGAAATGGAAGATAACCGATATTGGCTCCCGACTTACGACTATCCAGATGACAAAACCACCACTGAAGGCACGTTCAGAGTTCCGAAAGGAATGAACGTCCTCAGCAATGGAATGCTCATGTCGAAAAGCGACAAGGGCAATCAGACCGCTTGGAATTGGAAGATGGACAAGGCGATGTCCACTTATCTAATTAGCTTTGTCGCTGGCAAATATTCCGTCGTCTCTGATGGCGAATTTAAAGGTAAAAAAGTCGAAATTTGGACTCCGATTGGAGTCGAAGATTGGGGTAGAGCCGCATTCCAAGGCACCGACGGATTGATTTCAATCTTCTCAAAAATAACCGGAGTCGATTATCCTTGGCAGAAATATGCCCAAGCTGCCGTCCCTGAATTCATTTTCGGGGGAATGGAAAATGCAAGCTGCACCACTCAAACAATCAATGCGCTCTTCCCACCTAATTCCCGAGGAACCGAAAGCGGCGAAGGCTTGAGTGCCCACGAGCTGGCCCACCAATGGTTCGGAGATCTAGTCACCACCCCAAATTGGTCACACACATGGATCAATGAAGGTTGGGCGACGTTCCTGCCTCACTTTGCCACCAGGCAGAGGCACGGTGAAGACAATTATCAAATCCAACGATTTGGAACGATGGAAGGTGCGCGATCTGCCTCCTATGGCAATCCAATGGTTCGCGCTGACTATACGATTCCGATGGAGATGTTCGATGGAAACGCATATGCAGGCGGAGCATCACGCATGTTCATGCTGATGAAGCTGCTTGGTGAGGAAACGTTCTGGAAATGCTGTAAGGCGTACCTTCAGGAATACGGTCACAAAAATGTCACGACGGAAGATTTCTTCAATAGCTTTTCGAAGACGTCAAATCGAAGTTTGGGGGACTTCAGAAAGCAATGGTTTTACACCAAGGGCGTGCCAAAGATTAGAGTCACGAAGGAAGGCGATGATTTCGTAATTGAGAACATCAACAAAGACTTTTGGTTTGAATACAACCTTGAAGTTCAGTACTTAAGCGAAGATAATGTTCAAAGGAAAGACACCCTCAAAATGAATGAAGGCGGCAAAAACTTGCCTTTTTATTCTAAGGTCCGGATTTCCAGCTCTAACCTTAAGAGCATCATTGTTGATCCAGGCGCATGGTTGATGTGCGATATCGAGTACCCCGACTATTCCGACGACCAGTGGGTCCTTGCCTGGAAGAGTGCCGAGAATGCCGCCCAAAAGATGCGCTTGATGGACAAGATCACGAAGAGCGACCAGTCCCTCATGAATATCTGGAATTGGGAAAGGAGCCAACCGGTCAAGAATCAACTGATTCCTCATCTAAAGGACACAGCGGTTCTCAATCAGTTGTTAACAAACAAGGATGAAGGAATTGTTCGTTTGGCGATGAATCGACTCAATAGTCTCAAAGATCCCTCGATCGGACAAGTCGCCGATCGAATCTTTAGAACGACCGCAAATGAAGCGATGAAGAACAATGCCTACCAAATTCTCCTCGAATTGAAGAATGATCAGGCGACGGCAGATTTGGGGTGGAAAACAACCACATATAATCTAGCGACCAAAACCGCGGCGCTCAATTGGTACGCAACCAACCAGCCAAACAATGCCAGAAAAATGGCACTTGATGCGGTCGTGAACTATGCTCCTGGTCCGGTTCGAATGACGGCAATCAGTGTGCTAGGGCGAGTCAAAGATGAACCTGGCAAGCGAGAAGTATTCAACACCTTGATTGGTCTAGCCAAGGGGCGTCCTTACTCACCAATGAGTGCCGCAATTAATGCCTTGGTTGAATATGGAGACAAGGCTGCGATTCCGGTTATTGAATCTCGGAAAAATCACTCGCTTCACTTCGGTCGGAATCTTGTCGCGAATGCTTTGACTAGGCTTCGCAAGTAAAACTGCCATAATCTAAGGAACAACTATGGGATTTAAAGTTAGTATTATTGGCGGCGGCGGACGAGTTGGATCAGATGCAGCCTATGCATTGCAGTTAGGCGGACATGTTGGGGAAATGGCTCTCGTAGATGCCAACCCTGATATGGCCGATGGCGAGGCATTAGACCTTCGACATGGCTCAGCCCTGACCTCCAACATTAAGTTCACTTCTTCGAACGAGTACAAGATCGTTGATGGTAGCGACTGTGTGGTTATTACCGCCGGTTTGCGACGAAAGCCAGACGAGACCAGGCTTGACCTCATCAATCGAAACGTAGGGCTATTCAAGGGCATCCTTGAATCGCTCAAAGGATGCAAGTTAGCCGATGGAGCAACGATCCTCGTTGTTTCCAACCCGGTCGATATCTTGACTCACCTCGCTGCAAAGAGCGGAATAGTTCCTGAGAGCCAAGTATTGGGTCTCGGCACAGTTCTCGACACAACTCGATTCCGATCATTGTTGGCCGACAAGTTCAACGTCTCCGCAACCGATGTAAAGGCGTTGGTCCTTGGGGAGCACGGCGATACGATGGTGCCAATTCTTTCAAGCGCAACAATTGCCGGTGTTCCGATGACTTCGTACGAAGGCATTACCGATCAAGCGATCAAAGACGTTTTCGAATTCACCCGAAAGTCGGGTGCCGAAGTCATCCGACTTAAGGGTGGCGCAGGACGTGCGGTGGGAATCTCGATCAAGGAAGTTGTCGAAGCGATTGCTCGCGACAGTCACCAAGTTCTCCCAGTCAGCTCCGTCCAAAGCGGAAAGCTTGGCATTTCTGACATTTCCCTCTCGTTGCCAACCGTTGTTGGTCGAAAGGGAGTCGTCGAAGTGGTCGAGCCAGTAGTCAGTGCCGAAGAGAAGGAATTGCTGCTTAAGTCAGCCGCTTCACTCAAAGAAATCTGGGCAATGGTTAGCGCCCAGGGTTAAGTTAAGACCAATAAAAAAGCCCCAACTCAATGAGTTGAGGCTTTTTTGTTTACGAGCTAGTCGATTAGAATCGGTAGCCGACTGAAATACCGATCGTGTTGAACGATCCTTGTGAATTGGTTTTAGCTGAGAACGTGCCACCAGCTTCAATGAAAACATGTTCGCCGGTATTCATTCCAAAACCACCACGAGCACAAATTACGGTTTGGCTTGGACCAGTCATATCAAAGAATGCTACACCAAGTCCGCCGTATGCGTAAGTTTGTCGTGTCGTGCCTGACTTTTGCATAACACGCACGTTATAGGTCACTGGTACAACTGAACCCTTGCCAAAGAGACCTATGTTCTTTGAGAAATAGTCAATTGCGAGATAGCTCTCTGTACCTTTCGCAATGGATGATGGGGTTTGAAATTCCAAAGCCAAATTGCTAAAGTTGTCATTCACGCTCGAGAGCGTGTTGTCGAGCGGGAATACCATGCCTAATCGCAAGGAAACACCGTTCATTCCTAAGTCACTGGATTGAGCATATGCTGCACCAGAAATCATCAGCGCCGCCAGCGCAACGAAAGTCGTTTTCATAACAATATCCTATCGCCTCTGGGGGCTGGTTTTCAACCCATCCACCCTAAGTCATGCCTAGTGTAACCTAGTATTCTTGCGATGTCCAGCACTTCGGCACAAAACACGGTCAAAATCTTACAATGTCATCATTAAAGTTGTTACCGGAGAAGTCACTTTTGCTCGTAATCGACGTCCAAACTCGCTTTTTGGCACCAATTTACGAAGCCGACCGTGTCCTAGCACGATGTAAGTTCCTTTGTGAAGTGGCGACTTTGTTTGGAGTGCCAATTTTGGCGACCGAGCAATATCCGGAAAAGATGGGCGGAACGATCGACACATTGCTGCCTTACGTGGGGACCCCATACAGAAAAATGGATTTCTCAGCCTTTCGAGATCCGTCCTTTGTGAACCTGGTCAAGGCGAGCGGTCGAGATCAAATTGTCGTGGTTGGAATTGAAACTCACATTTGTGTTTCCCAGACTTGCCACGATGTTCTCGCCAACGACCTGAAAGTAGTAGTTTGCCCTGATGCAGTCTCAGCCCGAACTCAGGATCGGCACAAGTTGGGAATGGAGCGGCTCAGAGATGCCCACGTCATTCCCGCGCATACCGAAGCAATTGCCTACGAATGGTGCCAATCTGCCGACAATCCAAAGTTCCGCGAGATGCTAGAAGTTGTCAAGACATCAGAATTCTGATATTATTGGGCGTAGTGGCGTTAATAGAACTGATTCAGCAAGGGCAACCTGAAGCCGCCTTTGCGCTACTAGAACAAAACCCCGAACTGGCGGATGAAAGCGGTGACGATGGTGTCAGCGCGGCAATGCTCGCTCTCTATTTTGGGCAACGAGAATTGGCGGACCAAATTATCGCCCATAAATCAGCCATGACCGTTCACGAGGCAGCGGCATTTGGTCGGATCGTCCACCTTGAAAAGTTGCTCACCGACGAAACCAAAGAATCATTGAGTCCAGACGGTTTCCAGCCGCTCCATTTGGCGGCATACTTTGGACGACAAGAAGCCATCAAGGTCCTGCTCGGAAGTCGCGTCGAATTAGACACTCTCAGTGACAATGGACTTGGAGTCGCTCCCCTACACTCGGCCCTTTCGAATGATCATGAAACCGTCGCTCGAGAGCTAGTTTATGAGGGCGCGGATGTCAATTTGGCGAGCAAGTCTGGCTGGACCCCATTGCACTACGCTGCTAATCTTGGCAATCGACCGCTGGCCCTTTTCCTCAAAGAGCACGGGGCAGAACCACGCCCAGGTCCAGAAGGGAAGTTTCCTCGCGATATCGCCGAGGAGAAAGGGCACCTTGAACTAGTTGAGGTTCTTTAAGACCTAAATACTTCACCAAGTTGGCATCAACGAACCGCCTGCGAATACCGAGGAACTCTATTCCTCGATTGCACTTCAGGTTATAATCTGTCCAACAGATGGAAGCAACCGGATCAAAGACGATCAAAGGTCAGCAAGGTAAGACGTTCCTCGCTGCATGGCTTGGGTGGGCATTCGATGGATTAGATGGGTTCATGTATGGGCTTATTGCGTTGCCATTCGTGAGTGAGCTCGTTCATCATGCTAAAGGCATCCCCGCCGACGCCGAAACCAAGACTAAGGCGGCGATCATTCAAGCGGTGTTCTTGGTTGGATGGGCCCTTGGTGGCGCCGTGTTTGGCCGCATCGGTGATAAGATCGGTCGAACCAAGACATTGACCCTTACCATCCTGTTTTATGCGTGCTTTACCGGTTTGGCGGCGATCTCCACCGAGTGGTGGCACCTCATGATCTTCCGATTTCTGGCTGCTCTTGGCATCGGCGGAGAGTGGGCGGCGGGAGCGGCCCTCGTTTCGGAAACCCTCGATAAGCGGTACCGCCATTATGGCGGGGCCGTCTTGCAGAGCGGTTACATGGCAGGAATGCTGATGGCGGCGGTTGCGACCAAGTTGATTGCCGAACCAAGGATGGTGTTTCTTGTCGGAGTCCTGCCTGCGTTTGCCACGCTTTGGATTCGGAAAGCGGTTCCTGAGCCCGAAGAATGGGCGGGAGCCAACGAGCGCGAAGCGACTCCTCCGATATCGGCTTTGTTTGGACCTGCGGTTATTAAGACAACCCTCAAGGTGCTCGTCATGTCGGCAATCACTTTATGCGGCGCGTGGACGATCCTATTCTTCACGCCTCAGCTATTCCAGACCGATCCCGCAAATAAAGGCATGTCACCTGCGGCCATGAAAGATATGGTCTTTGGGGTCACGATCATGTACACCTGCTGGAATATTGTCGGGAACCTGTTTAGCGCGTTTATCACCAAATGGTTGGGTTATAAGAAAGGCTTTGCGATCCTGCTGACGTGTGCCTTATTGGTGTTTGTGATTGGCTTCTCAACGCCCCGATCTTCTGATGAATATAAGGTTTGGGTTACGGCGGCGGCGTTCTTCGGGCTCGGCGTGTTTGGCTCGTTCCCGCTGTACTTCCCGCTGCTGTTTCCAACGTTGCTCCGAACGACGGGTGCCGGGTTTTGTTACAACGCTGGGCGGGTTATAACGGCAGTGGGGACGTTGTTTGCCGGGCAATTGCCTGATCCTCGACAGATATTCCTTTACGCAGGATTTCTGTACGTAATCGTAATCGCTTTGGCATTCACAATGCCGGAAGTCGATCAGGACAAAGAAGAAATGGTTGTGGGCTAAAAGGAAAGGATCAGCTCTGCCGTCTTCGTGATGCAGTCATCGCCACCCAAGAGTTCGCTGATCTCAGCGAAGGCAGCGCGTTGCTTTTGGGCGACCGCGTCAGTTTGGATTTCGTCCAGAGTGCGCTTGAGTTTCTCAACCGTAAAGTTTTCTTGGATGAGTTCGGGAACTACTTCACGTTGAAGCAGAATGTTGGGTTGGCTCACAAACTGAGGTCGTTTGAACCGAATGAGCCGAAGCTCTAAAATAACCAAGTCAGAGACTCGGTAAACGACGACCGTCGGCGTTTGGGAAAGGGCGGCTTCCAGCGTCGCCGTACCGCTACAAATGATTCCTGCCTCGGAAGTGCGCAATGCCCGCATGACGGTTCCCGTTTCAGCGCCATTCAAGATACTGTCTTGCGTCCGAGTCCAGTTCTTTTCGAGATAAGGAATGAATGTTTTGGGAACGGGTAACTGAACCCCGTCTGCGTAATCCTTCACGGTATCTTTGAGGGTCGGAACGAGCTGTTCTAATTCGCTTTGCCGTGAACCCGGCAATATCGCAAGTCCCTTTCGTTCAAACGGGGTTTCAATAATCTCTTTGTGGATCTGCTTGAGCGGATGTCCGAAGAAGTGGACATTTGCGCCCATCTGCTTGAGTATTTCATGGCTCCATGGAAAAGGAGTGACAACCGCATCAGTCAGCATCGGGATATCAGCCCCTTGGCGGTCTCTTCGCCAAGATCCGGGCGGCACGAAGTAGACGACCTTCCAGCCAGCCTCCTTTGCCGCTCTGCACAGCTTTAAGTTCATAAAGCCAAAGTCGATGGGGACAAAGACTCCTGGCTCAGTAGTGCGGAGACCTCGCTTAAAGGCGTAATAGTGGGGCAGGATACTGAAGCCCTTTCGGATGGACTTTATGACGGACATGGCCCCCCATGTGCTGGAATCCGCAACAATCGGTTGGTTCGCGACTTCAGAGAACCGGGTTCCCCCGATTCCACCAATGAGAACGGTTGGGTCAAGGCGAAGGAGCTCAGTCGCTATAGAAGCCGCATAAAGGTCACCAGATGCTTCCCCAGCGGAGAAGAGAACTTGCATCAGCGTTGGTCGCCGCGACCGTTGCGACCGTTGAACCGTCGCTCTTCAAATGTGACCAAATACTTCACTTCTTTGGTCTGCATGACTTCTTCGCGGACGATTTCTAAAGCATTCGTCAATCCAATCTTGGACTTAAAGAGCAACTTGCACGCCTTATGCAGTGCCAATCGTTCGTCCTGAGTTATTCCAAGGCGGCGAAGTCCTACTGCATTGATGTCACGAACTTCTTCGTCGACTCCATCAACGAGGCAGAATGGCGGCACGTCCCGAGTGATCTTGGTGAATCCGCCTACCATGGCGACTTTTCCAATTCGACAAAATTGGTGAATTCCTGACATGCCACCAATATTTGCAAGCTCTTCAATCGTGACGTGACCGGCTACACCAACCGAGTTCGCGATGGTGACCTTGTCGTGGACATTGCAGTTATGCCCAATATGGCAGTAGGCCATGATGAAGCAGTCATTGCCAATGATGGTTGATTTGCCTTCACCGGTGGCGCGATGGATCGTAACGTATTCGCGAAAAACATTACGGTCGCCAATGGTTAAAAATGTGGGTTCATTGTCGTACTTTCGATCTTGCGGATTGCCGCCAATAACACTGCCCTGACCGATGTAATTGTCTTTACCGATCGTGGTTGAATGTTTCACCGTCGCATGAGATTCGATGACGGTGCCTGCGCCAATCACTGCACCGGCTTCAATGTACGAAAATGGACCGACGACAACATCGTCGGCAAGTTCTGCCTTTGGGTCTACATAAGCGAGGCGATGAATCGACGCCAACTAGCCTTCCCTTTCACTCATTTTAAAAAGCATGATCATTTCTGCCGCGACTTCTCCATCAACAGTAGCAAACCCTTTCATCTTTCCGACGTTGCCTTTCACCCACAAAATTTCGACTTCGTGGATCAATTGGTCCCCGGGTCTAACAATTCTACGGAATTTGGCGTGCTCAATGGCTCCGATCAAAGGAATCTTTCCTGCTAGCTTTGGTGTTGTCATCAATAGAGCTGCCCCAACCTGAGCCATCGATTCCATGATGAGTACGCCGGGCATGATGGGGATGCCTGGGTAATGACCTTGAAAAAACGGTTCATTGATAGTGACGTTCTTCAACCCCTTACACTTCTTGTGATCTTCGCTAATTTCGAGAATGCGATCGACAAGGAGGATGGGATATCGGTGAGGCAAGATTGACAATAATTCCTGGATATCTATCACGTAATGGCTCCGACCAAACAGATCATCGTTTAGGGTACCCGCTCAGTCTTTCTGCTTCATCAAAAAGGGACGGCAGAAAAAAATCCCCGGCGTCTTGCGACAAACCGGGGCAATGCATGTGGGGTTTATTGGAGCAGTCATTAAGATTTCAGGATAAGGACATGGCACTTGTTTTGGAGAACCAGTTTAACAAGATTTGACATCCGAATCGATTTGCGTCCTAGATTACCAAGGTCAAAGTTAGCAATGATGAGGTTCGCTTGACTAGCATGAGCCGCGCTCCTTATTCGCTCCAGGAAAGTACGACTAGTTTCGTCTAAAGAAGTTCCAATATTAGTGGATTCTGGTTCAGAAATAACGGTTGCTCCGCCAAATCCGGCTGGTTTCGCCAGCTTAAAATTATTGAGATTCTCCGTGGCTTGATCAGAACAATCTGTCGCAAAAATCACTTTCGGAACTTCTTGTGTCTCGACCTCACGATTGAATAAAAAGAGGTTGCTCCGCGTTGAATCAAGAAATGACTCGAGAGTCAGGGTCATCAGGTCGGTCTGAATTTCCATCACATCAATGCAATACGATTCTTCGTCGCATTTGTCGGGGGATTCACTCTTCGATGGCGTTTCCTTTCGGCAAATCGTCATTTTCTCGAACTTGAGTTTGTTTAAGAAGCCAGATACACTTTCCTTGTCGAGGCACTTGGGCATGTTTACAATAACTTTCATAAGGTCGAATCACGGCTCATCAGTAATGAAGAGCTAGTTCCCCCTTATTCATGGAATGCCATGAGCCTGTAGGATGAGGTGAGAAAAGAATTGTAAGTTGACTTCCTATCTCAATTGACTTAATTATGGGCATCATATTTCCAAACTCAGGTCGAAAATACTAAGTCATTCGATTCCTGCCATTAAGTGGTTGTCATTACTTCATTGTCATTGATTCCGACCACAAAAATATTGATAAAGGGTTTATACTGAGGCATGTCTCGGCGTTTAGCGCTTGATATTGAGAATGAACTGAGTCAAAGAGAGCTTCAACTCTTGGTTCATGCTACACAGGGTTTGACTGACCAAGCGATCGCAAATGAGCTTGGAATCAGCCTGCCCACCATTGCGACCTATTGGGGGCGAATTCGCATCAAGTTGGGCCCACTCAACCGCACCGAGCTAGTTGCAAAATACTTGGAGTACAAGTCAAGAGAGGGAACCGAAGATCTTATCAACGAAATTTCGATGCTCCGCGAACAAATGGAGGCCACGAAAGAGGATGACGCATATTTGTTGATGGCTCTCAACAAGAATCCCAATTCGGTTATCATTTTGAACGAAGATTCTAGTGTCCTGTACGTGAATGAAGTGACCTGCCGCTGGTTTGGTTATCGTCCAGAAGAGTTTCTAGGCAAGCCCTTTCTCGACTTTTATCCCGTGGGACGTCACGAGCTTTGGAATGACTGGCGAGAAAAGTTTCTCGCTGATCCGACCAATCCGAATTTTGCCAAGAGCCGAGCAGCCTATGTAAGACACAAAGATGGATCATTGATAAAGGTTATCGGGGATACCGTTGCGCTTGAAGGGCCGAATGGTATTCGTATTATGTGGGTGTCAAGGTTATCCGACTGACAAGACTTTGCGTACAGTGCTTCTGATTCTCCAATGTGAACCGCTAAGCAGTCGAAGCGCAGTTATCTTTGTCATTCTTTGTCATTAGTTCCGAATATATAAGTCTTTATAAAGGGCTTATACTGAGGTGTGTCGCGACGTATCGCGCTAGATATTGAAAATGAACTTAGCGAGCGGGAACTTCAGCTTCTTGTTCATGCAACCAGGGGCCTAACCGACCAAGCGATCGCAAATGAGCTTGGAATAAGCCTAGCTACCATTGCGACCTATTGGGGACGAATTCGCATCAAATTGGGTCCGCTCAATCGAACTGAGCTCGTTGCAAGATACTTGGAGTATAAATCAACCGAAGAAATCTTCCTTCTTCTTAATGAAGCATCAATGCTTCGTCGGCAATTGGAAACGACAAAAACAGAGGACTTTGAATTGATGCTTGCCCTCAATCATCTTCCCGACGCAGTAGCTCTGGTAGATGAACAGGCAAACTACATTTATGTCAACGGGGCCTATTGCCGGATTACCGCTTCAGTCCTGAAGAATTTCAAGGACAAAATTTCCGAGCATTTTTCCCAGAAGGAAGACATGAACGACTTGAAGCCTGGCTCAAAGGAATACTGGAGGATCCCGAAAATGCCGAATTTACCAAGAATCGATTGGTCTTCGTTCGTCACCAATCTGGAAATTTAGTTCAGTTCGATTGCAATACAAAAGTGTACGAAACCTCCCGTGGTTTCAGGATCGTATTATGCGGAAGGCAAGTTGAATGAATCTGATCGCTTTTTCCCTTCTTGCCGTTGTCGGAGTTAAGCTTCCAACTTATCACCTGCAGCATGAGCGTGTCTTTGCCGAGCAAACGAATGAGATCAATCGGGCTGTCCTAGTTGCAGTTGATAAATTACAAGCGACCGCACCAGATGGAGGAGGCTATTTTGTCGGGGTGAAAGCGGTGCCAGCCGAATCTCCCATTGGCGTTCCGATTTCAATTTTTGGTCAACCATTACTGAAGCCCCCACGAGGAACAAGCTATTGCTCGGGGGCTTCCTACTCTGCTTTGATCGGAGCCCTCGATTCATTGTTGGAGTCACGAAGTTCAGAATTGACGGTTGATCGTCAAGAAGCGATTCGGATGCAGGAGTTAAATGGTGGTCGCAGGGAGGACATGGTAAAGCTTTGGGGTTGGTGGAATGCCGACGGACCTGGCTCACTCTACGCCTTAGCAATGTACACAAGTATGGGGGTCCGAGTGGGTGCTCTCGAAGCCGAGCCGGGCGACTTTTGCAACATTAATTGGGTGAAAGGTCCGGGACACTCGGTGGTGTTCTTGGGGTGGGATTCGACTCCAGAAGGTGAACCAATGATGCGGTACTGGTCGAGCCAAAAAGGCACCAATGGGCTAGGAGATCAAACCAGTACATTGGCGTCGATGTCCGGCATTGTGTTTACTCGGCTAACGCGTCCAGAAGCAATTTTCGAATTTGACCCCACCAAGAAAATGGAAAGGCTCAAGATTGAATACGATTCGGCTACAGTCGTCGCAGAACGACTGAAACGGAGTGGCGGTCTATGGACCAAAACTTCCGGTCGATAACCAATTCAAATCCCTCAAGGTTGAGTTCTTTGGAATCCAAAATCTTGGCTTCTCTGGGGTTGCCAAAGCAGTTTCTATGGGTAAACGTGTGCGCGAGAATGCTCAAGTAGCCTCCCTGAGCCACGCACTTTTTAGCCAACTCAAAGTAGTTTTGGTCCCAACAGTAGTGGAGGAGGACTAGGTCGTATTGATTTTCTGGCGCAGCCTCATTAAGGTTGGCGAGTACCCAATGGATTGCATCGTTTGGTGCGTATGCCGCTCTTAGCTTTTTGAGCCAATCGAGATTTGTCTGAAGACGGTCAACTGCCGTAACTTCCCATCCGTTAGCTGCCAACCATACTGCGTCTCTCCCAGCGCCACAGCCAAGATCCAATGCCGTGCTCGGGTTTGTTCGGTCGGCGATTTCATAGAGAATAGGATTAATGTTCCAAAGTCGATTGGAGCCCATGTTGATGGAAGCGGATCGAACCGTTCTGGGATTTCGCCTTAAAGCTCGAAGTGCTTCACATGCTTCCTTTGAACCGACTCCCTCGAGAACATCAATTACCGCAAATGGTTCCGGTAGTTCGGCTTGGAATCCGTTGAAGAGGTTGATCCAGTCATAAACGGTTTGAGCACCGGTTTCCCTTTGGACCCTGTTAGAGTCCAAAGGGGCTATAGGCAGGCGATCTTTCCAGATCACAAGATCACTTTACTTCCGGCCTAGTATGTAGTCCATTGCAGTCGAAGTGTTCTCGATTCTAGCCATAGGATAGAGCTTGTAGTGCGGAATCATTTCGGCGACAACCGGACCATCAAATCCTATTTCGTCGAGTGCTTTGATGACTTCCGGGAAGTTGACATCGCCTTCGAGGAGGTCAACAAATCCGTCGGCGGTTCCCACCGAACGACGATAGTCTTTGAAGTGAATGGCGATGATCTTTTCTTTCAGACCTCGAATCCACTGTTCAGGATATCCGAACGGTATCACGTTGCCCACATCAAAGAGACACCCAACATAATCGCTGTTGAACTGAGTGGTGAACCACTGCATTTCGCCAATGGTGATGAGCATCTTGTTCCAAACATTCTCGATTCCCATCTTAACGTCGCATGCCTCGGCATGAGGAATCAGTTCGGCAATGCCTTCAACACCCCATTTGATGCAGTCCCCATAGTCTTGAACCGGTCGATCAGGCAAAAAGAATACGTCAACGGCGGCAGGGATTGTGAGGTGAACTTTACAACCAAGCCAGCTAGAGATTTGGAGCATTCGCTTGAGATCGTCCTTTGCTTGAGCGCGAATACTTGGGTCTGGGTCACCCATTGACCGTCCCCAATAGAGACCGGAAGCAGTCGTTTTCAGAACAATATTGGATTCCCCTGCGGCTTGAACAAGCTGCTTGCACTTGGCCTCTGTGGCGTCAAGTCCAAACTGAGTTCCTGCTTCGCCAATGCAAAGCTCAAGGGCTTCATACCGATGTTCGGCGGTCAATTTAATCGCGTCGAATGGATCGACTTTGTCTTCGAATGCGCCCGGGAAGCACCAATAATTAATTCCTTTGAGAAGCATAGTGGAGAGTTTACAGTGCGAACAGGAGTGCGAGCAAGAGAAAGCTGAATCTGTCGGACGAAACGGATGACCAAAAGCATTTAGTTAGTGCCCATAGGTTCAGACCTTCAATTTAAGAGAGGGGCAATTTCTACCTAAACCCAAACGTTGGCAATTTCAGGCATTTTCGGTGCCAGGAACTGGGTCAACACCTTGCGGTAGTCGTTCACCGGTTTGAGGTCTCCGACTGAATCCAATTGATGTTTCTCTAACCCGGGCCAATCGCCATGAATCTTGCCACCATCAACATCGCCAAATGCCATCATCACGCTAGCGCGACCGTGATCAGTTCCGAGAGAGGCGTTCTCTTCGACCCGCCGCCCAAACTCAGTCATCACGATCAACGTTATTTCCTTTGCCTTTGGCCCAAGGTCGGTAAGAAAGGCGTCAACGGTTGTCGCAACGCTATTCAGGTTGTTGGCATGAATTCCAATGTTGCCGCCCTGAGCAAAGTGGGAGTCCCAACCCGTATCTTCGAGGCAGGCAATTTCCAGCCCAAGATCGGATTTTAGCAGGCTCGCGACTTCACGGAATCCTTGACCAATATTGGTTGCCGGATAGATGGCTCCGCCGCTAGCTTTATAGTTTTTCGGATCCAGCTTTTCGATCTTTGCAAGGGCCTCGAGAGTTTGCGAGCCTGCGCTGTGGACCAGGCTTGGCGATTGGGAACCATGGCCACTGTATTGGTCTTTGAGCATTTCGAGAAAATCTTTGTCGGTGTTGAGCTGAAAGTCATTGATGCTTTGAACGACCATTGGCGACGGCGCGCCGCGCAAAGAATCGGGCATGGTGTTTGCCCAAGCTACGGCTCGTAATGGGGTGTCTTCCTGTGACTTGGTTTTGTTGAGATAGCGCGCAAGCCACCCGCTTGGCTCACCCGAAATTCCGTTCGATGCGCCGCGCTCCATTGCCGACATTGCCTCGAAATGACTGCGAGTCATGTCTTGTGAGCCAACGGCATGGACCAGGGCCATTGTGCCTTGGTCGTACCATTTCTTGAGTGGTCTCAGCGAAGGATGAAGGGCAAAGTGGTCGTTTACCTTCACGCCCCGTAGGTTTTCTGCGACTCGGGCGTCGTTTGGTTTGGGAATCGCGAGGCTTGGTCGAGCACGATAGTAGGCGTCTTCGTTGTACGGCACAAGCATATTTAGCCCGTCCGATCCGCCCCGTAAAAACAAAACGACCAGCGTGTGACCGCGACGCTTAGAATCAATCTTCACTTGGCTAAGTGCGCTCGATGAAAGGAGCCAAGGTACGAGACCCAAAGCCCCTAACTTAAGGGCAGATCGTCGAGACATTGCGTCTCGGAAACTATCGCAGGAATGATCTTTCATCAGGTTCACATGTATTGGAATTGAGGGGCGGCAATGTGGCTAGCTAAGAGTCGCATCCGTTCGGGAGTCAGTCCGCTACCTTCACCAACTATTTTCGAAATCAGCGGCATTGCTTCGGCTCGTATGGTGGTGTTGGCAATCTTGCCGAAGGACAGGTCGTAAGCAAATTGCCATCGGGGAAGGATGGTGTTCGCCCAACTGAGTTGATCCACCGGGTAACCATCCGGCATTGGCCATTCGTACATCGGTTGACCGAGCTTGCGCAAGTATCGTTGGATATCGGGTCCGCCATCGGTGATCGCGGCCCCGCGACGCAGAGCGGCACAAATGAAATCAAGTGGACGCCGTATAATCGGATCCCCAGTGTTTAATTCTTCAGAAAGAAGAATAGGTCGAACCATCGCGGCAATATTTCCATTGCTGGTTCGATACGCTTGATCGACGACTCGCTCGAGCGAGTCGGATCGCGATCCAGTGAAGAACATAACGAGTTTCTTTGCCAAATACTTACTGGTTGATGGGTGGTTCACCACGATTTCGAGGACTTTTTCACCATCCTTAATGCCGCCTCCAGCTGGGATAGTGTGTCCCAAAACGACTTTCATGCCATCGTCGTGGGCTTTTGCATCAAATCGGAACGACCCTTGGGCTACCGGTGGGAATTGCTTTTGCGAAAGCATGTGCCGATCTTCAACTTTCCATCCGGTGAGGCAGCGAGCGACTTCTTGAATGTCCTTTTGGGAGTATCCGCCGTAAATTCCTAAGGTATGTAGTTCTAACAGCTCCCGGGCGTAGTTTTCGTTTGGGTGCTCTTTGGCATTTTGCTCGTTGTCGAGATAGAGCAACATTGCCGGACACTTCGACATCTTGGTTGCCATTTCTTTGAAGCTGCCCAGGGCATGTTCGCGAATGATATCTTCCTCCTCGGCGCTCTTGAAGAACGCTCCATCCTTCTTCTCGGAATAGATATTGAAGTGGTTGCTCCAAAAGTCCACCATCCTTTCTTTAAGTTGGTTTGGGCTATACGTCGCTCTCAGAATTGCCGCGCATTGGAGTTCGAAAATAACTCGTTCTCGCTGAATATCCATGAGTTCCGCCGATTGCATTCGAAGGCAATCGAGGCCCGCAAGTTGAAAATTCAAGTCAACAGGCTCTTCGAAATCAGCCTTAAGCTGCTTGTCGATATATGCCTGGTGTCCCAGCGAAACATAGGTTGCTTCCTCATCGGCTGACCACCCAAAGGTCATTCGGTCGAGCAACCGTGTGGTCTTTGGGTCAGTCGGCTCTCGCCATGGCTCAATCTTTTTTCGTCTTCTTACCTCGGTCGCAACTCGTCCGCAACCCGCCGTACTGGCGGCTGCGAGGGCAGCAGCACCACCCAAGATAATCGCTTCACGCCGAGATATGGACATCTATGCGACCTCTCGTGATGGGGCTGGCTTGAGAATCGCGATAAGCCCAGCTCCACCTCCGAATAGGATCAAGAGTGGGGCGAACAAGAACCAACCAAGGATAGGAAGCATTGCTGCAAGCACGATGTACATCGAGGCCTTAGCAAACGAATCAAATAGATTTGATTGACCATCTTTAAGGCTCTGCATCCGTTCGGCCGCTAGTTTTGCGATGCCAGAAATTCCCACCGCGACAAGACCAAAATAGCTCGCGAGCATGAGTGTTCCCAGCAACTTGGTTAGCGGGTTAGGGAGTGAAATCACCACAAAAGCGAGAACACCGTAAAGAAGAGCCAAGAATCCCTTTCCGATCACCGCACTTGATCGCGTTGAAACAGCCGAGCGGGCCGACTCTACTTTGTCGGGGAACAACAACCCACAGGCCACATTAAAGGACCACGAAGTGACGGCTATGCCGCCGAGAGTTGCAATAACGGAAAACGAATCACCAATTGTTGAAAATGCCATAACTTAATCATCCTCTATTACGGAAAGCGTTTCTTGTCCGAATTCGGTTGCGAAGGTTCCATAATCAGGGCTAATGACCCATAAACAACGTCCTCTTTTGGTTCGAATCCTCTTCGGAGGGTTTGGAATCGGGTGCGTAGGGATCGGTTTCATAGGCATTTTGACCCCCGGCCTTCCGGGATTTGTTTTCTTCGTTATCGCCCTCTGGGCGTTTAGAAATTCAAGTCAGCAAATGGAGGATTGGATTCTCGCAAATAGGTTTGTTGGCCCATCGCTGAAGGATTGGGAAGAAAACAGATCGATGAAGCGATCTACAAAGGTTTTGGCGATATCAATGATATGGATCGCAATCGGGGTTACCATCTATCGAATTTTCACCACTCCACCAATTGTGATCGAGGCTTGGAACTTTCACTTACCAAAATGGATTCCAATTGCGCTCTTGGTCGGCACTATATTGGGGTTGACGATCTATTTGATCAAAGTTCCGACAAAGCAAATCAAGGCTTAATGTCTTCACAAATTGCCATGCGAAATGGAGCCATCAAGATTTTTCAAAATTTTGACTTGATAGTGCAACGCTAAAGATTTATTCTGGCGTAAGTATCACATGTAACCGCAAGGGAAACCAAAAATGAACACATTGAACCCATTTCGAACAATTGACAACACTCGACACTTTGACGACTTCTTCGCTCAGCTAATGGGTGGAAGCCAATGCCAGACGAACTCCAATAGCTTGTTGAGCATTCCCTTGGATGTGATTGAAGACAACGGCCTGGTTACGATCAAGGCCCTGGTGCCGGGCATTAATCCGGACGAGTTGGAAGTGAGCATTGAGAACAACGTTTTGACGATTAAGGGCGAGCACAAAACTGAAGAGATCAGCGAAAGCGCTAAAGTCTTTCGACGAGAAAACACCTACGGAGGGTTTAGCCGATCAATACGTTTGTCGCCTCAGCTGAACCAAGAAGCGGTCAGTGCGACGTTTAAGAATGGATTCGTGACGATCACGATTCCGAAGGTGGAGGAAGAGAAGCCGAAGTCACTGAGAATTCCGATCTCAACTGAAAACTAAGTATAAACAAGAGTAAATGCTGAGCCCGGTCTTTCATGAGCCGGGCTTTTTTAGTTTGCGAAAGTTATGTTTATCGGTGCGCGTATTCCTGATTCTTCCACTTCGAAGAATTCCTTTGACATCCGATCACCTTTAAGCATAGATCCGGGAAAAGACTCAATCGCGACGTTAAAACTACGCACATTATTGTTGTAGAACCGCCTAGCCGCTGCGATGCGGTCTTCCGTATTTACGAGTTCTTCTTGAAGCTGTAAGAAGTTAGCGGAACTCTTTAAGTCAGGATAGGCTTCTGCATGGATAAACAATCCAGAAAGCGCTGGAACTAAGGCTCGCTCGGCGGCCACAACTCCAGCCGAACCCTGGGCATGGATCGCTTCGTTCCGTAGGGCGATAACCTTCGTCAAAACATCTTGTTCTTGCGCCATATATCCTTTCACGCACTCGATAAGGTTAGGAATTAGGTCATGTCTACGTTTCAGAGCGACGTCAATGCCCGACCATGACTCATCACAGAGACGGCTGAGGCGCACAATGTTGTTGGAGACCGCGATTGGAATGATGATTCCAATGATGAGAATGACGACGAGGCCGATGATGATTTCGTTCATGGGATGTTTCGATGAGGTCCGTAGTCTTGACGATAGTATGTTGGAATTTGAGAAAGGAATTCATCGATACAGCCTTTCATGGATACGATTTGACTTGGTTCCAACTGTCCCATGACGTGAATCATGGCAAAAGGTCCGGAAAAACTCCATTCGTAATTGGGTTGGCGAAGTAGGCACTCAATTGCAACCGGATGAAGCAGGTCAAGCGACATCTTCTCGTCGCTAGTTTTGACAAAATACCTCTGATTGAATTCTTCGGATTCCACTTGCAATTCACGCATTCCCAGGAATTTTCCTATCGTAAAACCAACATTTTCTGGCTCCAAAGTCATTTCTGGAAATGCGACTGTAGCACTGACCAAGGCAACGGTAAAGCGATAGGTTGTCGAACTCTTTCCAGTCGAAATCGTGTACCGATACTCAAACAGGTACCAATAATTTCCAGCCTGATCGGATCCGATGAGTGCAGGAGAAATTGTTCGACTAGATCCTTGATTAAAAAGAGGAAACACCGGAACGAAAACAGCTGAGTTGGTGGGAGACTCGTTTGGATCGGAAGTACCAGCGAATGAAAAGAAGCCGTTCGGATTTTCATACGGCATCCCATACTCCAGAAAATTAAGATTGAGCTTCTCGGCCAGGATGCTGAGCTCGGCTGCCCGACGCTTTCTTTCCTTTTCAGAAAGGAACCAAATAACAATGACCGCCGGGACGATCAAGATCGCTACAAGGATGATGATCACAGTGTCTTGATCCACGTTACATTATCTCCACTTTAGGAATGGAATCCTGTCTACTTTGGTGCCTTCGGCTTCTTAGGTTTTGGCGCTGGTGATCTTTGTACGGTTTCAAGCGCATTGTCAACGTTCTCCAACAGGATTTCATTTGTGAGGAATCGCCAGTATTTCATGGACATTGGTCCATTGTTTGATATGTATGAGAATTGGATTCCACCTGATTCTTCATAAATCGGAGCAGAAATGGCGTCGCCTTTAAGAAAAATATGACCGTCGTCGAACAAGGCAAAAACTCGACCATTTGAATACAAGCCGTGTCCGCCAAACATGGCGCGATGACTGTAATTAGGAACATCTTTGAGCAATTTGTTCGCTTCCTCAATTGTCATGCCTATATTCTATTCAAAATAGAGATTCATGCAAGTCGTTTTAGCTAGCGCATCGCCTCGAAGGCACGAACTTTTGCGACAAATCGTGTCCGAGTTTGTCATTGAAGCAACCAATATCGATGAGGACGCTTTAACCTTGCTTGACCCGATTAAGACTGCGGAAACGTTGGCATTGGAGAAGGCGAAAGCAGTCCGCGGGACCTACGATAATCCCGTTATCATCGGCTGTGACACTGTAGTTGCGATGGACGGAGCGCAATATACCAAACCGGTCGATTTTGAGGATGCCGTGAGGATACTGACTGCCCTTCGAGGCAGAACACACCAAGTCATCACGGGAGTTGCGGTTTTACACGCAATGGCGAATGTTGTCGGACATTGCGTCACCCATGTCACGTTTAATGACGTAACTGATGAGGAAATCGAAAATTATGTGAAAACCGGCGAACCAATGGATAAGGCCGGAGCCTATGGGGCACAGGGGATGGGCAAATTTTTAGTGGCCCACCTAGATGGTCCGTTCGATAATGTCGTTGGCTTACCGCTGTCATTGACGCGCGAACTTCTGGTTCAAATTGGGTTAGATTTACGCTCCAATTGACCAACGTCAAACGTCAATTAGAACCTATGACGGCACTAATGCTGATGTTTTTTGTTGGATTCCAGGGCGCAAAAGCCCAACCAACCCAAGTTCTTCCTCAGGGGTTGATTGAATGGCAAGATCCGCAGATTGTTGGCGTCAACAAATTGCCTGCACGAGCGGAAGCGATTCCTTACGGTGATGTAGCAGGAGCATTGGAATCCGAAAGAGACAAGTCGCCGTTCTATAAGTCGCTCAATGGTGACTGGAAGTTCTGGTGGTGCGGCCGTCCGGCAGATCGTCCGCAAGATTTCTACAAAACCGATTTTGATGACACGAAGTGGAAAACAATTCCGGTGCCATCTGCACAAGAGATGTACGGCTATGGCAATGCGCACTACACCAATGTGCGTTTCCCATTCCCAACAAACCCTCCGTTTGTTGATGATAATTACAATCCGATCGGGTCATACCGAACCACGTTTTCAATGCCAAAAGACTGGGAATCGCGACGGACAATTATTCGATTCAATGGCGTCTATTCCGGCTTTTATGTATGGGTTAATGGGCAAAAAGTTGGATATAGCGAAGATAGCAAAGGGCCCGCAGAGTTTGATATCAGCAAGTTTGCAAAGCCAGGGGTGAATCAACTTGCGGTTGAGGTTTACCGATGGACCGACGGTTCTTACCTTGAGGATCAAGACATGATTCGGTGGAGCGGCATCTTCCGAGATGTTGCATTAATGAGCACCCCGAAGAGCCATATTCGAGACTTCAAGATTTTGGCGGAGCCAGAAGGAATCAGCTTTGATGCAGTAACGAGTAACGGAGCGATCTTGTCCGTCAAAGCTGATTTGATCGGACAAAACTCCTCAGATTCTGATCTCAGCGTCAAGATTTTTGACGATACCGGTCTTGAAGTTACCAAGGCTAATGTGGCAGTGAAAGGAAACATCGCCAGCCCAGAATCACTATCCGCTCCTCAAATACGGCTCAAATTCGAAAAAGCAAAGCTTTGGTCAGCTGAACACCCATATCTTTACACGGCGGTTATTTCTTACAAAGATGTGACGAACAATTCGGTGCATACCGTCTCCACAAAAATTGGCGTGCGCAAAGTCGAATGGCAAGACGGAGTCTTTAAGATCAACGACAGGGCGGTTAAGTTACTCGGAGCAAATCGCCACGAAGCAGACCCTGATCGAGGCTGCGCAATTACCCGTGAGCGAATGGTTCAGGACATCATGCTTTTCAAGCAGTTCAACCTCAATACGGTTCGTTGTAGCCACTATATGAACGATCCTTACTGGTATGAACTTTGTGATCAGTACGGCCTTTACGTTGTTGACGAAGCAAACATTGAAAGTCATGGCATGGGTTACAACCTTGATCGAACCTTGGGGAATCAGCCAATTTGGCAAAAAGCCCATCTCGATCGAACCGAAAGAATGGTTGCCGCCCACAAGAACCACCCAAGCGTCATCATGTGGTCGCTCGGCAATGAAGCCGGTGGTGGGGTCAACTTTGAGGCAACCGCAAAGCTAGTTCACAACATGGACAATTCTCGTCCTGTTCACTACGAGCGATATAACGAAGTCACTGACGTGGATTCGGTGATGTACCCCGGTGTCGATTACCTCAAGAGCGCAGGGCAGTCCAAAAGTAAAAAACCATTCTTCGTGTGCGAATACGCCCACGCAATGGGAAATGCCATTGGCAACCTAAAAGAGTATGTTGAGCAGTACGATGCTTACCCACGATTGATGGGTGGCTGCATTTGGGATTGGGTTGATCAATCAATTCACAATATCGGACCAGATGGCAAAGTGTTCTATGCCTTCGGCGGAGATTGGGACGATTTTCCGAATGATGGTCCCTTCTGCAGCAATGGAATTGTCTTGCCCGATAGGCAAATTACACCCAAGCTCTGGGAAGTCAAAAAGATCTACCAACGGGTAGCAATGACTTCGGATTCGACCTCAGGAAAACTAAAAGTCCAAAACAAGTACTCATTCACCAATCTCAATGAATACAACTGGACCTGGACGGTTAGTGAAGACGGAAAGCAAATTTCCGGTGGCACGATTGAATCTCCAAATATCGAGGCAGGTGAGACCAAGGACGTCGAAATCCCCATTGGCATGATCATTAAGAAGCCAGGTCGCGAGTACTTCTTACGTGTCGCACTACACACTAGAAAAGATCACATTTGGGCTAAGTCTGGGCATGAAGTTGCCTGGGAGCAACTGCCAATCAGCAATCCGCTGATGGCAAACGTTGTCCGTTTGGATACGGTGCCTAACCTGTCCGTCGCAGATAGCGACCTACGAATAGACCTTAAAGGAAAGGGTGTTGACATCGTTTTCGACAAGGCAACTGGCCTAATGTCCAGCTACAAGATCGACGGAAAGGAAACAATAGCTCGCGGACCATGGATGAACACTTTCCGCGCCTTCACCGATAACGACACATGGTTCCAGAAGTCCTATTGGGACTCCGGAATGGGATCAATGGCGCATCGCCAAATTGATACGACAGTTGAGAAATTGAGCGGCAGTGCGGCTCGAATCACAGTTAACATGGACTGCCGCGGATTCAAGGGGCGCGGATTCTTCCACAAGGCAATCTACACTGTACTGGGTGATGGCTCGGTTACGGTTGACAATGAATTCACCCCGGTCGGCGATCTTCCTCAACTGCCAAAGATTGGCCTGGAAATTCGTCTTGGAAGACAGTTTGATACCTTGACTTGGCTTGGTCGTGGTCCGATGGAGAGCTATGCCGATCGAAAGCAAGCAATGGATGTTGGACTTTATTCTGGCTTGGTTCAGGATCAGTATCAACAATACGTTCGCCCCCAAGAGAATGGAAACAAAGAGGATGTTCGATGGGCAGCCTTGACCGACAGACAAGGCAATGGGGTCGTTTTTCAGGCTTCCGGGCACTTAGCTGTGACTGCCAGCCACTTCGATGCTCGAGACGTGGATAATTCCCGGCACGAGAACGGCGAGCCAAGAAAGAACATTCCATTCTTTGATCGCAATGAGACGATTGTCTGTCTTGATGCTCAACAAATGGGGCTTGGTGGTGCTAGTTGTGGACCTGGACCACTTCAACAGTACTTGTGTAAGCCAGGAGCGCGAACCTGGCGAGTAGCGATGAAGCCGGTTCGGAAGGGTGATTTTTCCGAAGCAAGAACAATCATTCCGGTCGCTCCGATGCCTTCAATCACTCGAAATGAAGAGGGAAGCATCAACGTTGGCGAAATTGATCCACGAGGACGAGTAGTCAAACAAATGGGTTCTTCAACCGAGGCAGTTGGACCAACCTTTGACTTCGTCAAAGGCGGAACATTGACGATTCAACAAGTGATTCCGGGTTGGATATCGAGTCCAAGCGTGACCAAGAACTATCCATTGGTGGTTCCCGTGTTTCGGGTTCCGCAGGCTGACCTTCGAATTGTGAGGTTTGACAGTGAAGAGCCAGGTGAAGGCAATGCCATTCATGCTATTGATGGTGATCCGGACACTATGTGGCACACGGCTTACTCCGCCTCTATGCCGAAGCATCCTCACTTTTTGCTAATTGACTTAGGTCAAGAAGTGGATCTCAGTGGCCTTGACTATTTGGGGCGGCAGGATCAAGGGAACGGTCGGGTCGATAAGTATGAAATCCGAGCAGGCTTGACTCAAGATAAGCTCATATTGGTTCACAGTGGCTCATTCTTGGACAACACAAGTCTTCAACGGGCAATGTTTAAAGCTCCGGTCAAGGCTCGATTTGTTGAGTTTCGGGCAGTGAAAGAAATGCGAGGCAATGAATGGGCAAGTGTAGCTGAGCTAAACTTTCTTACAATGATAAAGGTGAAGCCAATTGGTTAGCTCGATGGTGGTTTTGATGGCGGCTCAGTACTCGATTATTCCGGCTCCGGCAATATTGATTCAACAAGCGGGTTCCTTTTCGTTCAATGAAAGCACGGTTCTCGTGGCTGACAAGAGCCTAAAGAAAGTCGCGGACATGGCGAAGTCGTACTTCCATCTAGTTGACGGCACGTCGTCAAAGAACGCTGTTGTTCTGTCGATTGACAAGAGTTTGAAAGTTGGCAACGAAGGGTACCGATTAATGATCGATGCTGATTCGGTTGAAATTCAAGGAAAATCAGCTGCCGGTGTTTTCTATGGACTTCAAAGCCTGCGCCAATTGATGCCAGCCGAAGGCTGGAAGGGAGCCAAAACCTTCAATGTCCCTGCAGTCATCATTGAAGACACACCGCGGTTTGCTTGGCGAGGAGCCATGCTCGATGTCGGGCGCAACTTCATGCCGAAAGAGTCGATCAAGAAGTTTATCGATACGCTTGCCTTGCATAAGATGAACTCGTTTCATTGGCACCTGACCGAAGACCAAGGTTGGCGCATTGAGATCAAGAAGTATCCGAAGTTGACCTCTGTTGGCTCCAAGCGGGCGAAAACCATGCTGAAGTACAGTCCGGCAACTTACGACGAAACTCCTTATGGTGGCTTTTACACTCAAGAAGACGCGAAGGAAATTGTCAAGTACGCCGCTGATCGGTTTGTGAACGTTGTGCCGGAAATTGAAATGCCGGGGCACTCTCAAGCCGCAATTGCCGCCTATCCCGAGCTTGGAAACCTAGACACCAAGCTGGACGTTGCCTTCAACTGGGGAGTTAATAAGCATGTCTTTAATCCCGAAGTAAAGACCATTCGATTCCTCCAAGATGTACTCGACGAAATTATGGCGATTTTCCCTTCGAAGTTCATTCACATCGGTGGTGATGAATGTCCAAAGGATGAATGGAAAGCTAGTCCACGCGTTCAATCCCTGATCAAAGAGCGCGGATTGAAGGATGAGCATGAGATGCAAAGTTGGTTTGTCAAACAGATGGACCAATACTTGGCGGCAAAAGGACGACGACTCATCGGTTGGGATGAGATTCTTGAAGGTGGCTTGGCCCCCGGGGCTACCGTAATGGCTTGGCGTGGAGAAGCGCACGGAATTGAAGCCGCAAACGCTGGTCACGATGTCGTGATGGCTTCGACCAGTGCTTTGTACTTCGACTTCTATCAAGGCGACCCGAAGACTGAACCTCACGCGATTGGCGGCAACTTGCCGTTGCGGAAAGTCTATGACTTCGACATTGTGCCGACTGCAATCAATGCAGATAAGCAGCATCATATCATTGGTGGTCAATTTCAGATTTGGACCGAGTACATCCGGACCCCTGAATATGCCCAGTACATGGCTTTCCCTCGCGCAATGGCGGCCGCTGAGATATTCTGGTCACCAAAGTCAAAGAAGAACTATCGGGACTTTATTGAAAGGCTAAAAGTCAGTCTGCCTCGCTTGGATGTTAACTTTCGGAAGTTGGATGCCGATATGGGATTGCCAACGGCGGAATGGAAAGCAGGTCAAGTCTCCAATGACTATAAGGTTCGAAACTGGGACATTTCCTCAGCTGTAACTGGCGATGGAAAATACTCCATCAAGTTTCAATACACGTCCGGAGCCTTTCGGCTTGATGTAGATGGAATTGAAATTTTGGCGAATGGTGTGGTGGTCGGCAGTGACTCTCACTATGGCAGAACTGGAGCTGAAAATGTCGATAACGTTTGGAAGGTCACGTTGACCGGAGTTCCGGCCGGCGCGAAAGTCGAAATTAGAGCGAAAGTTCGTGGCGACGGTGGTGGCGATACGAACGGCGATATTTTGGTTACGAAGGGGTAATTGTTAGCTCATATGTGTGAAAGTAAGCTGCAGGAACCTGCTGTTAGCAAAAGACTGTTGAAAGCTTACAGAGGTTAGCAATGACGTTTAGCGGGCAACGACTCATTCTTGGAGTAGCGGTATCGGTTACGATTTTTGGATGCGAGTCCTCTTCCGGCATGCGAGAGGCGCAATGGGATGTTGATCTATCTTCAGGCACTTACATTTATGCAGTTAACGGTTGGGTTTGGTGCCGCGAAACTTCGGGACATTCGAGAAAGTTGGTAGAAGGACAATATCCGACCTTCGCAGGTTCTAATTCTCAAATTGTCTTTTCAAATGGGCATCGGCTTTGGTTGTTAAACCCAAAATCCTTGCTGGTCAAAGAGATAGCTTCTACGGGTGATCGAAATTGTGAGAGTGCGTATTCTACAAAATTGGGAAGACTGTTTTTCGCTCGATACACAGAAAGAGGACTAACAAGACCAAGTGGCTATGAGATATTTTCTTGCCGAATCGATGGCTCCGATCTGAGGCAATGTACCTCTCAGAATTACTGGTCGCTGCGGCTCAGTACCCATCCCTTTACGGGTGGGAAAATGATCTTTGCCGCCCAGTCGCCCGAAAAAGAACGCAGTTTTGGGGCTCCTGATTCTAAGCTGATTACTCTCAATACATCTGAGCCATTTGAAATATCGACCACATTTCAACCGGTTCAAAATCCTTGGACGGTAACTGTTGGTTCTGATCCGAGTAAGTTGATCGTTGAAACCGTTCCTTTGGATCAGACAAAGCTCTATCTGGTTGATACAATAACGAAAGACGCAAAAATTATTTTTCAAGAACCTCAAACAATATCTCCATTGCCATCAAAAAATAATTCTGAGTATCTTTTCTTGAGGGATCTAGGTCAAAAATTCAGTGCCTATTCCATCGATAGGTCTGGCAAAGTCAAAGAACTATTCTCATTTTGACGCGGTTGATCGCCGTAATTTGTAGGTAGCGTTATTCGAAAAGCTCTTGTTAGGTTGGCATTGGGAATCTATGCGAGTGAAGAACCCCCATCCAGAAATGGGCTCTATCTGGCAATAAGGATATTTTGACCGCTATATTCGTAGCGAGGAACATTATTGGAACGCGGTGAATTATATACGTCGCAATCCTGTGGTTGCTGGGCTATGTGCCGAGCCCTCGGATTTTCGATGGAGTAGTGCCTTTGAAGAAAGGGCGTAACTGGGAGGGTGGGCATCTTGCCCTCCATAACTCTAATTCACTTGAAGCATTCTGATTATCTTCGTTTGCTTCGACAAGGGCTCGAATCCTGACCAATTTTCTGGAGGGCTGGAAGCCCACCCTCCCAGACACCAATCTCTTTTCCAAAAGTTTTGCTCAATCGAATAGTCCTTAGGAGGGCAGGATGCCAGAGAACTACGTTCCTCCCCTCCCAATTACTTACCTACTATTTCGGCAACGGCAAGCTAAACGCACTTAAGTACGATCGAAGCTTTTGGATTCGTCCCGGAGTATTAAGGGCCATCTCGGCTCCTCCGCGTCCTCGAGCGTCAATAATCAAGCCAACTGTTCCTTCAATAAGGTTCGTAGTTTGGTTTCGGTTGCCTCGCGCCTGATCAAATCGAGTGACCGTAACAGGTTTGCCTTTACCGGCGCCAACATCGAAATTTCGACCTGGCTCAACCGTGATTGAATCACCCATGGACAGGGTGTATGGAACGATCTTGATTTCGCCAAACGGAACAGATTCATCGATTCCGGCTCCCGTTACTCGCACACAATGTTCGCCGTCTTTCCCGACGCCAAGTGGAGCAATACAGGTTCCGACGTTGACAATACAGTCGCGCTCGAATACTTCCTTCGCTGCATCATAAAGGTGCTCAGACAAGACCCCAAGGTGCGGCATCATAAAGATCGAGTCGACCGTGATCATCGTGATGCCTTCCGGCTGGTAGGCATCCATCATCATGAGGGCGGCTTGGGCACGATTTGGGGCGTGAGAAAGGACTCCACCAGATCCAATGATCATGTCAAGTTTCATCATGTTGACGAGGCTCTGACCACTGGCTTCCTGACTGAAGATTTGTCCCACGTCGCGCTGTTGCGCCGAACCCATGAGGTTTCGTGCCAAGGACTTGTGGTGAAGGAAGGCAAGTCGAAGAGCTTCTCGGGCAACCGCGTGTTCGATCAGCAAATCTTCGTATGTTTGAGGAATCGTCGTAGGACGAATCATCTTGTTACGAAGACGGTTTCGAACTTCGGCAGGATCGATCTCGAACGGGAGCCATCGGGCAATGTTCTCGACACCCGCTTCTTTGAGAACGTTACAGATCGAATAGCTCATGCCGAGGTTTGCTGAAACCGTTCGATTGTAGATTCTTTCTCCACCGGGGGTACTTTCAAACACCGAGAATACGTCGGTAGTTGCGCCACCGATATCCACTCCAAGAACGTTGATGCCTTCTTGTACGGCATATTCCTTGAGGAGTTTGCCTACTGCATTTGGAGTCGCCATGACTTCGAAGCTCGCCCAATCGAGGAGCCTGGAGTAACCAGGAGCCTGTTGCATAACGTGCTCCAAGAACATTTCGTGGATTTCCTCTCTTGCCGGACCAAGGTTTTCCGAGTCTAGCGTTGGTCGGAGATTGTCGACAATCTTGGTTTCTATCGTGGTGCCAAGAACCGCCTTAACTTTTTCTTGGGCCAAGTTATTACCAGCGAAGATGACCGGGAGCTTCATGTCACCAAATCGAGGCTTGGGGTCAGCTCGGCGAATGACTTCCGCCATTTCGAGGAGTCGATCAACGTTCCCGCCATCGGTTCCTCCAGACATGAGAATGATGTCTGGTCTTAGTTGGCGCAGTCGTTCGACCTTTTGGAATTCCTTTCGACCATCGTCTACGGCGAGGGTGTCCATGAGGATCGCACCAGCACCAAGTGCAGCACGTTCCGCGGATTCAGCACTCATCGCCATAACGACGCCCGCTACCATCATCTGAAGTCCGCCACCGGCGGAAGAGGTGGAAACGTAATATTCGGAGCCGTCGAGGGTTCCAGAGGAATCGGCAATCTTCTTGTCGTCCTTGGTTAAGCTAAATACGTGGTTGTCCTTGATGAGCGTTCGACGACCTTTCTCGTATCCGGCTGGGACAGTTTGCTCGGTGATCTCTTCAAGCTCGGTAATAGAGTTGAGAACACCGATAGTGACATCCTCGAATGGGCGTTCAACCGTCGTTGGCGCTTCGCCCCGAGCAACGAGTCGGTACTCACCTTGATCATTCCTTTCTATAAGGATCGCCTTTGTGGTGGTGGAGCCACAGTCGGTCGCAACGATGCGTCGAACGTCTTTAGACATAGTAGTGCTTTAGATTATGACTTAAAGTCAGCTTATAGTCAGCTGTTTGCAGTCTGCAGCCAACAAACGAATATTGCTATTTGATTGCTCAAAATAAACGGACTAACAATCTCTACCGTTAGATTGCGGAGAGAAGGAGGGCGCGAACTTTGTCGGAGGAGACAGTGAGCGTTGGTCCGTATTCAACCTTGCTGGAGCTGGCATCAGGTTCGCCAAAACAAGAAGCATGGACTTGGGAAACTCCTGTCCTTTGAATCAGGTCTTGCATGTTATGTGGGCGGATGCCCGAGCCAGCAATGATCTGAATTCTGCCATTGGCTTGGTTCACTAATTTAGCAATAACATCGGCACCCTCAGGGGCAGTCTTGGCTTGACCGGAAGTAAGGACGCGATCGAAGCCGAGGTCAATCAGTTGCTCAAGGGCAACATAAGGATCGGAGGTGAGATCGAAGCAGCGGTGGCACGCTAGCGTAGTTCCTTTTGTGCGGTCTCGGATGGCCTTAAGGGCATGGATGTCGAGTTCATTTTCGGTCGTCAGTGATCCAGTAATGATTTCTATATTGGCGAGGTTGAGCGAAAGGATATTGTCGATTTGTTTAAGTATTTGTTCACTTAGATTAATAAATCCACCTGACTGAGGGCGAACCATGACGACCACTTGGAAAGGAGCAAGGCTGCTTACTTCCTCGATCGTTTCTATGTAGGGAGTCAGGCCCCCGACTTCGATGGCAAGACAAAGCTCGACACGGTCAGCACCGGCATCCCTCGCGACCACTGCGTCAGCAAGGGTGCAGGCGATGACCTCAACGAGCATTAGGCTTCAGTTGCAAGGATCGGAGGTTCATGACTGCGCCGCCGGGCTTCATCCGTGCTTTCACCACGATCTTGGTGTCCCCGGTCTTCGTGATCGTAATCGTTCCAAGGTCAATGGTTTGGAACTTGTCCCATGCGCCGGTACTCTTCACAACGAACTGTCTTTCTTGATTCTCAAAATAAGCCGAAGCAAGCGAACCCTCATTTTCTTTGTCGCAAGCAATGTCCGCCGTGAGTTTGTAGGTACCAAGAACGGTCGCCCGGAAATTCCATGTGACCGTGTCGGTTGCCCCCGTCCAGAAGCCAATTGCTTTCTTGGACTCTTCAAAGTGGGCGGCACCGACGACTTCAGCATCGGCTGCAAGGAACGACATTGAGCCATCTGGATTTTGGGATGGCAAAGACACCTCTATTTCAGGTTCCCCAGCCAGCGTAACTTTGACAACGATCGGCGTGGTTCGTTTATTGGTTGGGAGTACCAAAGTGGGGCCGTCAGGCGTATTTTGGATATCAATTCTTTCGCGAACGCCAAGGATTGATGCCGCAGCAATTGGAGTTTTGAGCCCACTGAGAACTGGCATGTACTCATCATTCTTAAATACAACGCAATACAGGGTTTTGCCTTTACGAGTTACGCGACCCCACGGCATGGGCTTAGGAAACGGACTCGCATGAGTGCCATACAGAGCCTCTGAGTTATCTTTGAGCCAAGCGCCAACTCCCTTTAAGCGATCAATCGATGCCGGTGGGATTTCTCCTAGCGCGGTCGGACCGACGTTTAGCAGATAGTTACCACCCTTCGACGCGCAATCTACCGCGTTAAAAATCAGCGTATCAACCGACTTCCAGTTGTTATCATTGGCATGATAGCCCCACGAGCCATTCATGGTCATGCACGACTCCCAGTCGTCCTTGATGCCGTTGGCAGGAATCTCCTGTTCCGGAGTTCCAAAGTCTCCAACTGCGCCTGGTCCAGTCGACATGCCTTGCATCCCGGATCGGCTGTTGTCGACACGGTTGTTGATGATCATGTCGGGCTTGAGCGAACGACAATAGTTGTAAAGATCGATTCCACGCTCGTGAGTCCATGAGCTTTGCCATTCGCCGTCAAACCACATAACTGCTGGATCATAGCGGGTGATGATCTCTTTAAGCTGAGCTCGCATGACTTTGTCATAGCGCTCGTAGTTTGAGTTCTTGCTGTCTCTTGTATCGTGCTGTTCCTTTGGAATGAAGTCTGGGTGGTGCCAGTCCATGATGGAATGGTAGGTGCAGAACTTGATTCCTTGCTTCTTACACTCGTCGCTGAGTTCTTTCAGTGGATCCCGCTTGAACAGCGTGTTGCCGATGTCCCAAGTACCTTGATCGGACGGATACATCGAGAACCCTTCGTGGTGCTTGCTGGTGATGACGATGTATTTCATTCCGGCATTCTTTGCCGCGCCGACGATCTTTTTGGCATCAAAGTTAATTGGATTGAATTGCTTTTGCAATGGTTCCCAATCGATAGCCTGGATTTTCGCGGTGTTCATCAGCCACTCCGATGCACCCGGATAAATCTTGCCTTTCCAGGTTCCAGCAGGGATGGAATACAGTCCCCAGTGGATGAACATTCCAAAGCGACTTTCTCGCCACCAAGCCATTCGAGCATCTTTTTGCTCCTTGGTTTCGTGGGTAAAGTCCTTGCCAATCGTCGGCGATGCATAAAGCCCAAATTTGCTAATTTTTACTTTGCCAAGGTACTTGGTAACCTTAACCGCGAGGTTGGTCGCCGTGACTGGGTTACACCGAATGAGCTTTTTGTTGCCAATCGTCGTTCCCGAAGCTATGTCGGTCCATACGCCCATAATCTCAGCTTGAACCGTAAACGCTGCCACGTTTTGACCTTTCGAGATGTCCTCACCAAGTTCGATGGTGTCAAATGTCGTTGGACCGTTTAAACGGAAAGGGAATGCATTTTCGCGGTCATCAGTTTTAAAGGCGAGATTCTTCGCGAAGGTCTTCGAAATTCTCTCTCGGAATCCATTGAGAGACTTGATGTCGGCATCAGAAATGAGACCCTTATCGTTAGGTGGAACGTTGAGCAAGAAGGATCCGTTGTTGCCAACAGATTTGTAATAAAGTTCTTCAAGTTGCGCAGGGGTTTTCACCTTTGCATCTTCCGTTTTGCGCCAGAACCAGCCTGGACGAATGCTGACATCGCACTCGGCAGGTACCCAGTGAGTCCCGTTGGCGCTACCTTCTCCTAGCTCCTTCGAAAGGGAAGTTCCCGGAACGTAGCGGTCTCGATTAAGAGTTGCCCAGTTAGTGTCTGAAGCGATTCCGCTTTCGTTGCCAACCCATCGTACATCGGGACCAGCGTCGCTAAAGATCACCGCATTTGGTTGGAGTTTTCGAACGGTCGCAATGTATCGCTTCCAATCGTATTCTTGCCGTTTGCCGTTTGGACCTTCTCCGTTTGCTCCGTCGAACCAGACTTCAAAAATTGGCCCGTAGTTCGATAGAACTTCATGAAGCATTCCGTCGAATGTGTCGTTGTAGCCTTCGGTTCCGTATGTAGGATGGTTTCGATCCCAAGGCGATAGGTAGACCCCCATCTTGATGCCTTCTTTTTTGCAGGCAATTGAAAGCTCTTTGAGAATGTCTCGCTTGAAAGGCGATTGAGCGACAGTGTGATTCGAAAGCTTGCTTGGCCACAAGCAGAATCCGTCGTGATGCTTTGCCGTGATAATAACGCCCTTCATACCGGCTTTCTTAAAGGTCTTTACCCATTGACTGCAGTCAAGTTGAGTTGGGTTAAAGGTTTCTGGTCGTTCCTTTCCGTTCCCCCATTCTTGTCCGGAAAAGGTATTTGGGCCGAAGTGGACGAAGGCGTAAGTCTCCATCTTGTGCCATTCAAGTTGGCTCGGAGTTGGGACGGGACGTTGAGCTAAAGCCATAGCAGAGAGTAAAGCAACGACAACGGCAGACGCACGGTGCATGGCAAATTATAGTTGATTTTGAAGTCGAACAAACACAAAAAAGCCCCGAAGCCAAGCTTCGGGGCTCTAGAAAAGGTTCGTTTTATTTGCTAAACGAATACATTGCCGAAAGTCGAAGACCGCTAAAGTCGAGGCCCGAAAGCTTTGGCATCAACATGTACTGAGCAGCCAAAGTGACTCGATTGCTCAAAACCACGCCAACTTCAGCAGATGTAAACTGTCGAAACACTTTCCCTTTTAGGCTGGATGAACTGACAAACATGTCGTAGTCGTAGTATCCAACTCCAGTACCAGCACGTGCGTAGGTCATTGTTGCCGTACCTTTGCCGCTTTGAACTTCGTAGCCATATGTACCGCCAACTGCGAAAAATCGATTACCAGTTGCTGAAAGTGAAACGCCAGAAAGGTCAAAACCTGCTCCGTCTCGGTGAGTTCGGTCCGATTTACCGAGTCCAAATCCCCAGGCAAACGATGATGAGCCAAAAATACTCTTGATCGTTGCATCTCGGGGCATATAGGTACCCGCACTCACGCTAATTTGAGCCATTGCAGCGCTGCTTAGCGTTACAAAAGCAAGTCCGAAAATTATCCCTCGATTCATTACTTTTCCATTTTGTGGCAAAAAGCCACTCTACGAAGTTATTTTTGGCGAAAAACCCTAGAATCTTTACTAGGCAAATCGTGGTTCAACTCTTTTCAGCGTGCGTCTAATCGCGAAACTTGCCGTGTTTGCCAACTGAATCGAGCCTATCCCTTCAATGCGCCCGCTAACATCGTCTTCTGAATCTGCTCTTTGAAAATCAGATACACGATCATCATAGGCAACATGACAATCACGATTCCAGCAAACAGAGGCCCATAGCTCGCGGTCATTTGCATGTTATCTGCCATCTCGGCAATACCGATTGGTAGAGTCTTGACGTTATTGGTTTGCGCCAAAACGAACGCCAACGGATATTCGTTCCAAAGGCCAATTGCATTAAAGATCGCCACAACCAAGATTCCGGGTTTCGCCAAAGGAAACATAACTCGCCAAAAACAAGCGGAATGCGAACATCCATCAAGGAATGACGCTTCAATGAGTTCATTCGGCAGTTGCTCAAAAAAGCCGCTGAGAACGAACACAGTGAAGGCCAGCGAGTAGGCAACATAAACAAGGATAAGACCAATCTTGGTGTTCAACATTCCCAACTTTGCCAAAAGGAGATAAAGCGGAATGACTACCAAAAAGTTCGGGAACATAAGACCGCCCATGAACGAATTCAGGATGAGGCGGGAGCCTTTGAACGGATATTTGACCAACACATAGGCCGCCATTGACCCAATCGGAATAAGGATGACCAGAGTTCCTACGGTGGCGATAATCGAGTTCCAAACGGTGACCGTGAAGTTTCCATCGCTCCATGCTCTTCCAAAGTTTCCAAACTGTGGCGAAGCAGGCATAGCCCATGGCACACCAGTCACTTCTCGGGTCGTCTTGAGCGACGATAAGATCATCCACAAGAAGGGAACAAGAATTGAAATTCCAAAGAGAACGAGCAGTATTTTTCCCAAGAATTTGTTCATATAGCGTGCGACCTCCGTGGATTCTCGGGATTCCTTCCGATCACTCGCCAAACAAGGCCTCCCAAAATCATAGCAATGAAGAAGCTATAAACGGCAATCGCACAAGCCTGCCCCATTTTGCTTTGCTCGTAACCTTTTTCTTGCATGTACGTAAGTAACACTTGGGTTGCGTTATCCGGTCCGCCCCGAGTCATCATCTTCGCCAAGACAAAGGTGCCCATTACATTTGAAACAATGTAAATAACGGCAACTCGTTTCACTGCCCAAAGCATTGGCCAGGTAACCCGTCGAAAACGGGTCCAACCCGATGCGCCATCAAGCTCGCAGGCTTCCATAATCTCGCTGTCTAGATTGCGAAGTCCGGCTCCAAAAAGCATGACGTAGAAGCCGATTGCGTGCCAGACAAAAGCCAGCAAAATAGCAAAGTTTGCCCATCCAGCCACACCTAACACACCGCCAGGTGGGTAAGGTACGCCAACTTTGCGTCCCGACGCAATCATCAAACCATAGTGCGGTTCCCACATGAACTGCCACATGATGCCAATAACTACCAGAGAAACAACCTGAGGAAACAACATGATCGCCTGCACGGTTTTGCCCAAGGCTGTCGGCTTATGAAGAGCGTGTGCAATCGAAATGGCAAACATGAGGATCATCAATCCTCCACAAAGCAATAGCAAAAACTGGTTGATGGTTGCCGTGTGCATCACGTCATCTTGGGCCAATTCGACCAGATTCTTAGCACCTACAAACTTCATGTTCGTCGAGATGCCTCGCCATCGAAACAGCGAATAGTAAAAGGACTGAACCAAGGGCACCCCGACCAGGAATCCGTAAATGAGTAGCCCCGGGCTTAGGAACCCGATAATAAACCGGGTTCGTTGATTCATTTTGCGGCTCGGCTCTTCACTTGTTCGATTTCGCGCAAGGTTAGCTGCAACGATTGGAGCGATGTTTCAGGAGTCGTAACATCAAACGGCTTTCCAGATTGAACGCGATCAATAAAGTGGGCAATTTCGTGGTAATACCCGCCAAGGTCGCTGATGTTACCGCCGCCGGAACCGGCATCCATCTTCGGAAACTCTGGTACATAAGGCTCCTTGCTTCTTTCGTAAACCGTCATCGGGGCACCGTCCATAATGACAACTCCTTGCTCAAAAATGGCTCGAAACGCCATTTTGAACGGTGTTCCAGGAGGCATGTTCCAGCCACCTTCGAGGTGGCAAATCGCTTTGTTATAGACAAAAGTCGAAAAGATATGGCTGACGCCTTTGGCATCAATAGTTCCCGCACTAAAGACGTCTTTCGGTTGACCCAGTAAGAACAAGGCGTAGTCAGTGTCGTGGATATGCATATCCAGTGCTCCACCACCAGCTTTCGATTCGTCGGCAAGCCAATTATTGCTGCCCCAGCTTGGAAACTCGCCGTATCGAGTCAAGTTGAGGCTGAGGATTTCTCCGAGATGACCAGTAATTGCGATTTGTTTGAGCAGAGCGTACTCGGGCCAGAAGCGGATACAGTGGGCAATCATGAGTCGTACATCAGCTGCTTCACAGGCCTCTTTCATCTTGATCGCTTCGTCCATGTCGAGCGCCATCGGCTTTTCGCACAACACATGCTTTTTATGGGCCGCCGCTTTCAGCGTAAATTCGCAGTGACGATACGTTGGAAGGCAGATGTCGATGACGTCGACTTCATTGGCTAACGAATCAAAGTCGGAAAAGAATTTTGTGCCATGCTTGTCCGCAAACGGCTGTCCTCGTTCGGCTGAGGAGTCAAAAACGCCAACAAGTTCGGCATCTTTGAGCTGTCCATATACCGTTGCGTGCATCTGTCCCATGAAGCCACAACCAACTAATCCAACTCGTACCATCGGGGATAGGATAGCTTGAAAAGTGCTCGAAAATAAAGACTAAGGAGCTACAGCACAGCCTTTCAAGTAAAAATCATTTCGATTACAGAACCGAGGCACTCTTTTGTCGCACATGCGACATTGCTTGACTCAAGGTCATTTCAAATTCTTGATGCCCGTGCACAATAAGATCAGCGCTCACCGAAGTCGGTTGTACGTAGATTTCGTGCATTGGATTAACATGAGAATTGAATCGGAAAGTTACTTCCGCTTCATCTCTACCTCGCTCCTCAATGTCTCGCGTTAGTCGTCGAGCAAATCGAGTTTCTTTCGGAGTTTCGACAAAAATGGTCGTGTGATAGAAATCGTTGACTTCGGACCAGTGGAGGGCAAACAAGCCTTCGACAATGATGACACTCTTCGGTTCAACAACATCGCCAAATACCGCCCGAGTATGGCGCGTGAAGTCGTAATGTGGTTTTTCGATCGCGTTTCCGTCTCGAAGCAACATAATGTGCTCCATCAGTAATACGTGATCGATTGCTTCTGGGGCATCGAAATTCACCTGCTCGCGCTCCTCAAAAGTGAGGTGGTTCAACGGCCGATAATAGTCGTCAATTCGAATAACGGCAGCGTCAAGGTGATCTGCCATTGCATTGGCAATAGTCGATTTGCCCGAACCTGTCCCTCCTCCAATCCCGATTACCGTAACTAACATCCTCGTCAATATTGTAGCGGAAGGAAAGCCTAATCAGATAACGTATCGGTACCAGATGAGTATTGAAAAAGCCGAAAAGCACCTAATCCAACTCGAGCCAAGGTTCGCCGCATTAGTCGAACGACATGGACCCTGTGTTCTCGTTGAAGAAGCTCGGGAAACGAATATTTACGAATCGCTCATGCGGGCAATTCTGTTTCAACAATTGTCTGGCAAAGCGGCTTCCACGATTCGGGATCGGCTGTATGCGCTGTTTCCTGATCATACTTGTCCGCCTGCCGATCAATTGGCCAAGATGACCGTAGAGGAGTTTCGGGCAGTAGGTGTGTCGCGTCAGAAGGCAGGATATTTACAAGATCTTGCATCCAAAGCCGAAGTCATCCCATCTCCGTCGGAACTGCACGAACTATCGGACGAAGAAATCATTACTCGCCTAATTTCAATCAAAGGGGTCGGACGATGGACCGTCGAAATGCTGTTGATGTTCACATTTGGGCGAATGGATGTTTTGCCGGTGGACGACATGGGTGTCCAAGAAGGGTTCAAGCGCATCTTTGGGTTAGAGCATCGTCCCAAGAAAAAGGAGATGGAAGCATTAGCCGAATCGTGGCGTCCCTATCGTTCGATTGGCAGTTGGTACATGTGGCGACTGGTGGATGACAAATCCAGTCAAGAGTTAGCGGCAATCGACTAGTTAATCGTTAGCACCCATGCCAAGCGTTCCAACGCTCATCAAGACCACCGCCCAACTTTGAGCCTCTTCGTAGCTTGCTGCCGTCACTGAGACGCTGTAGCCATCAATGCGGGTAACGCCAGGGATTCGAGCCGCCCAGTCGGCATCTTCAGTGCGATTGACTTCCAGTCGAACCACGCACTCTCCTTTGATCGTCCAAGGCTGATTGAGGTTTTTCAAAGCCTGCTCGGCAGTCGCTTCAATAAGTGGACCGGTCTCTGACGGATGAAGGAGTCGACCCATGTAGCGCCCAATCCCGTGCTTGGTAACCACGGTATGAACTCCCGGGAACATGGCATACGCTTCCGCACAACCTTTGTAATCGCTGCTAACCATTGCCAAGGGGACACCATAGCGACCAGCAGTAGCCGCAGATAGACCCATTTCACCGAGTTCTATTTCATTGACGAACAGCCGGTGGGCGCGACCGGTATAGGTGTGTTCCATGATTCCCTCCGCGGATCCCGCCTTGGCATGATAACCGATGAGGAAAGCCGCATGAAAGGTCTCGTCAATTCCTTCCATCATTCCGTCCCGACCCGACCCGTGCCCGGAAATGAGCTCAATCCCCGCTTCGAGGTCGTCAATCAGAAGGTTCTTCGAGTTTCCGTGAGAATCCTTAATGACGATTCGTTCAGCCCCGGCTTTTCGTGCGCCACGAACTGCGGCATTGACGTCATGGGTCATCATGCGCCGCGCAAAGGCGAAATCGTAATGATCTCCGTTGGGGCGTCCACATTGGGACCAAGAAACGAGGCCGGTTATGCCCTCGATGTCAGCAGAAATGAAGACGTTCACTCTGACATTATGGTCAGAAAATTAGACTTTGCGCCCAATAGGTCCCGAGAAACCGCCGCCCTTTCCTTTATCACCACCAGCCTTTCCTCCATCCTTCTTGTCCTTGTCGCCCGTGGGGACATCGTCGTCGCGGGTTGGTCTTTTGCCACGGCCGTTCTTAAATGACGTCGTTTCGTCGTCTTCCTTGGTGGACAAAACTCCCGACTCGGCATAAAGTTCATCGCCGACCGAATTCTTCATGATCACGTCTTGCTTGGTTGGAGCGCTAAACAAGGAAAGTAATTCCTTTTCGCCATCGTATTTAGCATGATCTGACCAAACGTATCGCCATCCATTGTCGGGCAAATCTTGTCGTGCTTGTGGGCTCCCAGTGATGTTCGCTCGGCGCTCACCCTTCTTGTACCAATATTCAATCGACGGAGCCAGAACAATGAGAGGATATTGCCGCAGGTTCTTGGTGCTCCGAATTTCGTCTTCCTTCTTCTTTGTAGATTCGTCATCGGGGGCAGGAGGGCGGGAAGCCGAAATAGAGTCTGGTACGGCTGGCGGTAATGGTGAAAGCTCAGTTTCCTTCGCAGGTTGTTCTTCGCTTCCCTTTGGCTTAACCAGCATCGTCACATTGCCAGTCAGTAGTGCTCGCTTCTCCTTACGGTAAATGACAATCTTGTCGGCGATAACGTTTGCCTTGGTTCCGAAATATTGAACTCGACCAGTGGCGACAAGCACGTCAGTCTTCCTATTCATTTCGATTTTGGGGGCCTTAATGATGATTTCACCGTCGGTTGCCCTGGCTTTTGTATAGGTCGTGATATCTCCAACGGAGTCTGAGTCAGCAAACTCAAAAGACCAAATGGTTTGTTTGGCTTTCTCTTTAGCCTGAATCGGCATCTCACCGGTCAATTCTTTGGGTGGAATTCCAACCCATTTGCCTTCGCCCGAGGAATAGGATTCTTTGTCTAAATTGTACGTAAAGCTGGCGGCCTGGAGTTTGCCCCCAAATGCCGTTCCCGAAACTTGTTGCGGAACCGTGAATATCCGACGCGTCTCATCGTAGTTGAATTCGGTGCTGGTGAGATCAAACTTCTTGCTCTTGATCTGAAGATCGCCGTTCAACGTCAGCTTTTTGACGAAGCCATTCCATGAGCCTTTTTCCGCTTGGAACTCGTAAAGTGCGCCTTTCCATTCGATCTTGCCATTGGAAATGCCCTTAAACGTGTACATTTGCTTGTTCTGGGCAATCTCAATCGTTTTGACGTCGCACGTAGTTTTGGGCTTGCCGGCGTCAAAGTGGTTGAACTTTGTATCGGTCGAGCGAACCGCGATGGAGTCCGGAAGCTCGTCCGGCTGAGCTTGCTTATACTTTTCGAGCGGGTCTTGCTTCAGGATTTTCGAGGCGTAGCGATAAACGCCATATGCGCCAACGATCATACATCCAGAAACAATCCACTTCGTGAGTGAAAATTTTCTAGTTAAGGGTCGCGTCTCTTCGGATGACATCAGTGTTGTTAATTAGTGTGACGTTTTGAGTTGGCGCTGTGCGCGTTCCATTTGCAAAATCAATACTATATTGTCCAGCAGGTACCCAGAATTGATACCGGGCATTCACTCCAACAGTAAATCGACGTACAGGAGTTCCGCCAGAGTCCTTTAATGTGACAATTGTTCCATTCGCCAAGGTCGAAGGAGCAATCAAACCCCAGATATTAAACGGCGTTGGAGGAGGCGTACTACTGTCTACTGGTGACAAAAGGACAACTCCAATATTAACCACACCAGAAACCGCAGTGTTGCCACCAGGAGTAAATTCGTTGCTCAGGAAGTTTGTGGCTTCAGCGCGACCAGATAGGCCCAAAAATCCCGACGTATTGGTTGAGGAATAAGCAACCTGGAGGACATTGAACGTCCCGCTTGAGTCGGTAGTCGCCAATTGACCACCAAACCGAACAACGGCATTGGCAATCGGGCTATTGTCCGCCGCGTTTTGCACAACACCAGTCACCGTTACTTGTTCT
>JBAXBU010000005.1:0-83080 GCA_037141835.1 Armatimonadota bacterium
ATGTTGGCGTCAACAGCGGCAACCACCTTTCGGCAGTTCATGGCGAGTTCAAGCCCACCGCCGAGTGCGTATCCATGGATCGCGGCGACAACCGGAGCCTTTCCTAATTTTGTGCCCAAGGACTGTAGCCGAGCAAGCGAATGGTCAATTGCCGTCCAATCGCTCCGATCAATCGCATCAAGGAAGAACGTAAGGTCGAAGCCGACTGAATAGGCTCGGCTTGGATTCGCCAAAACAAATGGACCCGAAGGATTGGAATCCAAGAACTCATGCAGGTCTTCGACGGCTTGCGGGGTAACGACACCCATCTTAGTGCTGAGTTCAATCGAAGTGACCGAATCGCCAAGATCACGGAAAACCAATGTCCCTTGTTGATCAACGATCGTATAGTCGGACAAGGATCGATACTCTGGTTGACTTGGAATGGCTTCAAATCCTGTTTCATTGACCGTAAGTTGCTCAATGCCCTGATAGAACGTCTTTTCTTTGCCAAAGACTAAGTCCGACCCAATAGCATCAATCATCTCAAATGGCCCCATTTGCCACCCAAAGCCCCACTTCATGACGTTGTCGAAGTCTGAAACCGAGTAACTAATTTCATTCTTGAGATAGTCCGCATATCGAAGCGTTGGCAACAAATAAAGTCGTAAAAACTCGCCAACGTCATCTTTGGCTTGAAGGGCAAGCCTGACTCGTTCTCCCAACGGTTTCTTGGCGTTGTCAGTAACGGTCTTAAGTTCTGGAGGAAACTGAGGTCGATAGGCATCAGTTTGAAGGTCGAGAACCATGAACTCCTTTCCAACGCGTTCATAGTAGCCCTTGCCGGCCTTGTTGCCAATGTGCCCAAGGGCCCTGAGCTTAGTAATTGATTTTGGAGCCATTAAGGTGCCAATGAAGGGATCATTTGGACACCGCTGAAATTGGTTGTCGGCGATGTCCGTCATGATATCAAGCCCAACCATATCGTTGAGCCGGAAAGACGCCGACTTCGGCCGCCCTAAAAATGGACCCGTGATTTCATCCACGGCTTCTACTGACAGTTGAAGCTTCTCGGCAACATGGACAGCTTGAAACATACTCCACATACCAAACCGGTTAGCAATGAATCCTGGAGTGTCTTTAGCTCGCACAACTCGTTTAGCGACCCGTTTCTCCAAGAACTCAGTAATGACGGGCAGAAGCGCCGGATCGGTGAAAGAAGTATCGATCAATTCGAGAAGTTTGAGATAACGAGGTGGGTTAAAAAAGTGGGTACCAACAAAGCGCTGTTTGAAGGATTCGGATCTTCCTTCCAACAAAAGACCCAGCTCAAGACCGCTCGTGTTGGTTGAAATGAGCGAATCGGAAGGAATAATTCCTTCGATCTTTGCAAAAAGACTTTTCTTAATATCAAGCTTTTCAACAATGGCTTCACAAACCCAATCGGCCTCTGAAACCCAATCCAAATTCTTTTCAATCGACCCGAGACGAATGGTATCTGCGGTTTGCTTAATATAGAAATGTGGGGGTCGTGCCGCCTTCGCACGGTCAAAACAGGTTCGAACCGACTCATCGGTGACATCAAGGAGCGTAACATGAAAACCAATATTTGCCAAATGCGCAGCGATTCCGCTACCCATTGTGCCCGCGCCAATTACGCAGACTTTGTTGCCATTTTTAAGCCGTTCAGACAATGCCATTTATACCTTTGAGACTCCCGAAAGAATACCTATGCAAAATCATGGCTGAAATGCTAGGTATAAATACCGATATATAGTAGTGCATTCCGCTACAATGGATATGAATATGATAGAGGTAAAAGTCCATAGCTGGCTTTAGAGGAAGACGACCGGTCCGCCAGGAACCGAGTCCAGAGATCAACGGTCGATTATTGCGGCACCCAGAGTTGCGCGTAATCGGTTCTGATGGCTCCCAATTGGGAGTACTAGCATCACGAGATGCCTTGGCACGAGCACGAGAAGAAGGTTTCGATCTCATTCTTGTTGCCGGACACGCACAGCCACCTGTCGCAAAAATTGCCGACTACGGCAAACATAAATACCTAGAAGGCAAATCTGGTAAGGATAAAAAGCCCAAAGGACAGGAAACAAAGGGTATAAAGATAAGTCCGCGTATTGCTCAGCACGACATGGAATTTTTAGCGCGTAACGCTAGGAAGTTTCTTGAACACGGAGACAAGGTCAAAGTGACGTGTATGTTCCGGCAAAGAGAGCTGGCTCACCCTGAATTAGGGAAAGAGAGGCTTGAGAAATTTGCAGTGGGACTTGAGGATTGCGCGGTAGTAGAAAGAGCAGCATCATTGGATGGACGACAGATGATTATGATTCTGAATCCAAAACCAGGAGCAGTAAAGAAAGATGCCAAAAATACGGACGTACAAGACAGCAGCGAAGAGGTTTAAGGTTACCGGCACCGGTAAAATTACTCGTCGACGTTCGCACAATAACCACCAGTTCCAATGTAAGCGAAAGAACACTCGACGTGCTCTGGAAGCTGAACCGGTACTGTTCCAAGGTGAAAAGAAGCGCATTCGGCGTCTTCTTGTAATGTAATTTTGTGACTCAATCATTTGAGTCACCCCGACCCTTTACCGCTACCGCCCACAAAAGTTGGCTGGAACCCGGTGGACAAGATAGAACAAGGAAACAAATAAATGGCAAGAATTAAACGTGGCCTTATGCGCCACAAGCGCCACAAGAAGATCATTGGCAAAGCCAAAGGTTATTTCGGGCGTAAGAAAAACGTATTCAAGAGAGCTCACGAGCAGGTCATGAAATCGGGGCAGTATGCCTTCCGAGACCGCCGAGCCAAGAAGAGAGACTTCCGAAGACTGTGGATTGCTCGAATTACCGCTGCTTGTTCACATAGCGGCATCAAGTATTCGCAACTCATTCACGGATTGAACACTCAAGGCATCCAACTTAATCGAAAGATGATGAGTGAAATGGCGATCGAAGACATGAACGCATTTAAAGCGGTCGTCGAACAAGCCAAAAAGGGACTTTAAACTCCCGAACCAACGGTTGAGCCATTCGAATCTGGATGGCTCAATTTTTTTGTCCAAACAATTTTGCCAAATCTGCCAAAATGATGATTCAGCTTCCACTCATCGTTGCGTAGAAGCATTTAGTCACCGAGGATTAATATATTCATGCTGCCCGAATTTAACCAAGAAGAAACCGCCTACATTGAAACCGTCAAGAACTTCGTTGCAACGGAAGTTCTACCCAACACCAGAGAATGGGAGAAGAACACTGCATTCCCAGATGAAATCTGGCCCAAACTAGGAGCTCTTGGACTACTTGGAATGACATTGCCAAAGGAGAAGGGAGGTACTGGGCTTTCCTGTGCAGCGTTTGTTGAAGTATGCAAGCAGATGGCAAAGGGCGACCCTGCTCTTTCAATGAATGTTGCGGCAATCAACGCTCTTTGCACCGCACACTTTGATCATTTCGCGACTCAAGAACAATGCGACAAGTACTTGCCAGGAATCCTTAAGGGAGAGATCAAATTGGCGTGGGGCTTGACTGAGCCAGATGCTGGATCCGATGCTCGACGGGTCAAAACTCATGCGGTACCAAGCGAAAAGGAAGGCTTCTACAACATCAATGGCAGAAAGATGTTCATCACCAATGGAGGAAAGGCAGATCTCATCGTCCTGATCGCTCGAACCAGTGAAACAGCGCTATCCGCATTCTTTGTCGAAACAAATCAACCTGGATTCAAACTTGAAAAGAGAATTCACACCGTCGGCGTATCGGCGTCCAATACTGTACAGTTTGCTCTAATCGATGCCGTTGGATGGCATACACCCTGCACTTTTGAGGATGCAATCGGATTGCTTTACCGAGGAAGACTCGCAATTGCAGCCATGGCTCTCGGCATTGCCGAAAAAGCTTTTGAATTGACCGTGGAATATAGCAAGCAACGCGAGCAGTTCAATCGCCGCTTGGCAGATATGCAATCCGTACAGAACATGATCGCGGACAGTGCAATGGAAATTGAGGCATCAAGTTTGTTGCTCAAGAAAGGAGCGATGCTCTTTGATCAGGGGCTTCCGATTATTACGGCAAGCTCTTACGCCAAACTTTACGCAAGTGAAACCGCTAATCGAGTAACTAACCGGGCAATTCAGGTCCACGGAGGACGAGGAATGACTCACGAATTCTTGGTTGAAAAGCTCTGGAGAGATGCAAAACTGACTGAAATAGGCGAAGGATGCTCGGAAATTCAAAGATTAGTTATAGCAAAGCAAGTTCTGAAGTAATAATAGAATATGACTTCTGTCTTGGCATTTGCCCTTTTATTGCCCGGTACACCCGGGCAAGCTAAGCCTCTTGAACTCCTCAGAAAGTTCACGGCTGGCGAAAAACTTACTTATTTTGCCAGGGCGCAATTTACCGAGGAAGAACGTTCCGGCAATTTACAAACTTTCATTCCTTCTGACGAAGAAATTAGTTATCGCTACACGATGAATGTTCAGAAGGTTAAAGCCGACGGAATTGCTGAAATTTTGTACATGCGGCCAACCATGGATATCACCGAAGGTGATACCGCTGAATCTACAGCAAAGAAGACCACTGAAAAGCTTGATTTAAAATACTTGCTTGATGTGACGCCAGTTAACGATGTCGTATCGGAAAAGGACTTAAATCCAAAGAAGACAAAAGACAATCCGGAGCTGTTAAGAATTTTGAGGCAGGGTTCTCAATCTGATGGTGTTGCACTTGGACTTCTATTCTCATTTGTAGGAGAAATTCAACGATTAGCCTTTTTTGTTGGTCCACTAGACTCGGGGCTGGATATTGCACCCAAGTTTCCTTTTGATGAAGTCACGGTTGGAAGCACTTGGAAAAAAACAGTCGGCTATTCCCCACAGAAACTGAAAGGTCAAGGCGATAAGCAAGCTGTGCAACGCATTGACTACACATACACCTATTTGGGTGTTATGAAAAGTAAAGAGGGTAAGGATATTCAAAGAATCCAGGCAAAGGTTAAATTGGATACTGACCTCATCGAATACGCTCGACAATTGGTAGGAGGCTCGGGTGCCAGTTCATTCCTAAAAACGGTTCCCCTCAAATTTGAAGGAACCATTGATTTTGACTTAGATATGGCTACGCTACATATGACCAAAGCGGCCGCAGAATCAAAGGGAAGCTTTTCAATTTTAGCCAAGGGTGCAGAACAACCTCTTCTTGAGAATCGATTCCGAGGAAGGACCAGCGTTAAGCTTGAAAGTCGCATTTTAGGACAGCCAGTCCAGCCGATCCCAACCGTGAAACCGCCAACTAAAAAAGGAAACGGCGGCTAAAGGTAAATTCCGAATCTATTTGGTTGCCAACTGCGTCCTAATTTAGGTGGAATCACGTCCACAATTTAAGCCATTGTCACATCACGAGGGAGTTTCTGAACGAACGCTCGAAATAGCCTTAGCCATTACGCTGGGTATTGTTGTCATCACTGTCGCACGGCTAGTCACCGGAAGTTTGATATGGATCGGACTTTCGTTCGGATTTTGTGGCGCAACCTTTCTTCAAGGACGATTGTTGTCGCGGTCATATGTGGTCCAAATTCCATTCTTACTTATTTGTGCCATCAAGCAGGCTGAACTCGGGTTCCTCTTCCTCTTAACCTATGCGGTCCTCACTGTTTTGGCCACGAAGGTTAACATTCGTAGGCTTTCCGTTTTGCTCATATCAGAAGTTGTCACCTACAGTTTGTTTGCCTTGGTTCTGACTCGTCTGGCCCCAGAACTGTGGCTCTTCGCCGGGTTTGCTTACGTGAGCATTCGCACCCTTTGCTCTTCGCTACTAGCAAATAAAACCGGAATGCCTCTTGATGTAGGGGCGATATCTGGAACATGGGCCTTTGTTTCAACCCAAGCATTCGTTTCTACCGGTATAGCCCTGTTTTACTTTGAAAAGATTGAAATCACTCAAGTCCTCCTTTTTGCCCTAATGGCAATTTCAATGTGCTGGGTGTTCACACTCTTTTTGTATCAAAGAGCCCATGCAGAATTTGGGAAGGGAGTTGTGGCGCTAAGTGGTCTCTTGAATTACTCGCATGTCTACACCGGAAGCCATTCCCGTCGAGTCGCCTATTTGGCTCGAGAAACCGGTCGACGCTTAAGAATTGCAGAATGGAAGCTTGATTATCTGGTACAAGCCGCTCTCCTTCATGACATCGGAAAAATTGCCGTTAGCGAAAAGATTCTCGAAAAACCAGGAAAGCTCACTGATGAAGAATTCGTTGAGATCAAGAAGCATCCGGTGACTGGTCAGAAAATTGTCGGCAATCTTTCTGAACTGAAACTTGTGAGTTACTGGATTCGACACCATCATGAACGAGTCGATGGAAATGGATATCCGGATCGACTCGCGAAAGGGAAGATCCCAATCGAAAGTCATGTCATCTCGGTGATTGACGCATATGACGCCATGACCGGACATAGTGCCGATGGACATCGACGGCTATACCGAGATCCGATTAGCAGTGAAGACGCAATCCAAGAGCTGAAGCGTTGCTCAGGAACTCAATTTGATCCTAAGATCGTTAAGCACTTTGTTCGAGTAATTGAAGAACGAAAGGAGCGAGTACTTTGATTGCAATCGGTTTAATGTCTGCCTTCCTACTCATTTGTGTTGGGCTATTGGCATTTCACTTGCCGGCAATTCGGCGTTCAAGAATGCATCAAATAGGGAGCGCCATTTCTTCAGCTGTAGAAAGCAGAAGTCCATTCATGGAAGGAATGTTTGTTGAAGTCGCAGACCTTAGCGAGCAAATTGGATTGAGCCTCGGACTTCGGTCCAAAGATATTGAAACAACAAAAGTTGCTTCCTTGATTTGTGATATTGGACTCTGTAGCGTTCCGAGCACCATCCTCCAGAAAACTGAAGAATGGACGCCGGAAGAGCAAGCCCTCTTTGATCGACATTCCGAGATTGGTGCTTCAATTGTTCGTCAGTCGGCAATTCTAAAAAAGTATTCAAGCATTGTTAGTCATCATCACACCAAATTTGAAGTTGAGCCGCGTACCCCGATTGCATCAAGAATCATCTGCGTATCTGCCGATTACATACGCTATAAGCGTGTTTACGGCGTTAGTCGGGCGATGACGGCAATTGAGAGGCAATCAGGCGTTCAATACGATCCTGCGATCGTTGATTCGTTGAAGGAATTGGTTTCGATTCAATGAAGAGCAAATTACTTTCCAACCCTGTTCTTTGGATTTTCCTCGGGGCACTTTTAATCAGACTCATGGGTGTGAGTTGGGGTTTACCCAATGAATTGAGAGCGTTTAGTTTGCATCCCGATGAGCAAGTTAATCTAATGTACGCCAGAGAGATTGTTCCTACCCAACTGAAGTTCACGCCTGGCAACTATAGCTATGGGACCCTCTATCTTACAATTCTGCGAATAACTTCCGATATTGTTTTGACTTACGGTGGTGGGCTCGATTCGACAGGAAGTATTCCGCCAAATCTAATGTTCTGGATACATTTGGCTGGACGCGCGGTCAACTGCCTTTTCGGAGCCGCATTAGCCGGTCTAACTTTTGGGATAGGAAGACGAGTGCTCAGCAACCACGGCGCTTACTTCGCAGCTGGTCTTGTTGCGGTTGCTCCAGCTCTAGTTGTCCATTCTCGTTTTCAAACCGTTGATATGTTGGCGACGACCTTGGCTATTGCTGCCGTTTACGCCTCTATTCGGTTGATCGAGCCAGAGGCACCAGCATTGAAGTGGGCGTTACTTGCCGGGCTGTTTGCAGGAATGAGTGCAGGAACGAAGTACGTTGGCCTCGTTGCAATCGTGGCTCTGATTCCGGCGTGCCTTCATGTTAAAAGGCCACTTCTTTTCATTTATGGCCTTTTAGTGGCCATCGCGGCTTTTGTGATCACTACGCCAGGGTGCTTATTGGACAGTGACCGATTCATCGCTGGATTCATGTTCGAGCTCAACCATTCGAAGGAAGGTCATGGTGTAGTTTTTAGAGGAACTTCTCCCGCCCTCCTCTATCACATTGGAAATTTGAGTTCCGGCGCCAGTATTTTGACGCTGTTACTCGGGCTAGGAGGATTGGTCTTCTCGGTTCTCAAGAAAAACACTTGGGGAATCATTCTGATTTCATTTTTCGTCGTGTACTACTTTGCAGTTTCTGGTGGACAAATCAAGTTCATGCGCTATATCCTGCCGCTGATTCCAATCCTATCATTAGGAGTAGGATTCGTGGTTCAGCAGGTGATTGAGGCTGGCAAAGAGAAATTGGGAGTGGCAATCGGAATCCTCGTTTTGGGTGGTATTGATCGAGGCTCGTTAGTACAAACAGGTGGGTTAACCGTTCAAATGATGTTGCCTGATACTCGAGATGTTGCCGGCAAATGGCTAAAAGATAAAGGCGCCATCACTGTCGGAATGGTCAATGACCCTTGGTACTGGAGTCCTTCAATACACCCCGAAGTTGACATTACTCGAGCAGTTCGTCAAGACAAGCTATTGTCGCTTTGGGGGGGTTGGCAGAATCCGAAAGTTGCCCTCTATATTCCGCAAAACCCAGCTGACCGCTTCGCTTGGGATGTTCGTCTCCTCAGTGAGATGAGGCCCGAATACGTGACTGCTTCTTCATTCGAATACGTTCCTTACAAGAGACTCTCAGAACAATCCGGAGGAGACGAGTTTGACAGACTGTTTGCCAAACGCTACCTCGAGTTTAAAACTGCCTTAGACCGTGATTACGATGTTGTCTTTATTACGGACGTTAATCACCATGAAATGGTTGAAGACATGGAGTATGTCCGACCAAATGTGCTTATATGGCAAAGAAAGAAGACCTCCACGAATCCGTAGAGTGGTTTCTTGACTACCTAAAGATCGAGAAAGGGGCGTCCCTCCACACTCTCGAAGCATACAATCGTGACCTTGCTGAAGTTATCAATTCGCTTGGGGACTCACTTGATCGATGGGAAGACCTATCCCATTCGCACTTGCAATCATTTGATCTATTCTTAGCGAAGGTTCCGTCGCGAAGGTCCGCTCAACGGAAGGCAAGTTCATTTCGAAGCTTTCTAAAGTTCTTACAAAAGAACAATGTCCATTTCTCAGTTGACTTGCCGTCCACCGGAGGATTTAAGATCGGAAAACGGCTCCCAAAAGCCATTGATGAGCAGTCAATAAAGGGCATGCTCAGCCTTACCGAGGACTCGAAAGTGCACTTACGAAATATTGTAATCCTTGAACTCCTTTACGGTGCAGGACTTCGCGTTTCGGAGCTATTATCTCTTGATATGAATCAGGTTGATATTGATTCGAGTGCGCTTCGGGTCATCGGAAAGCGCAACAAAACCAGACTAGTTCCGCTTCCTTCCCAAACGAACTCGATTCTCAATTCCTACATCAATGAGGTCAGGTCGGGCTTCGTTAAGGCTCCAACTGGCTCTGTTTTTCTTTCGTCAAGAGGAAGACCACTTTCTCGTCAGGCAATCAATTCACTCGTAGGTAAGATGGCCGTTGCCGCAGGAGTCAAGGGGGCTATTGGACCTCATACGCTCAGACACACCTATGCCGTTCATCTGTTGAAAGGCGGAGCAGATTTGAGAGCCGTTCAGGAGTTACTAGGGCACGAATCGATCGCAACAACCCAGGTGTATACAGAACTCCAAAATGACGAAGTAAAAAATCGATACCAAAAGGCGCATCCGAGGGGCTAAACCCAGGAAAGAGGTCAGCTTATAAAGAGGCTGGAATTGGGTTCTACTTCCAGGGCAAAGTCGCTTACGTCGCCCAATGCCAGTCGATGAGAGGCGGCTAGTCCAATCATTGCGGCATTGTCAGTACACAGTTCTTTGGAAGGAATCAGAATCGGGAGCCCGAACCGCTCCGCCAAGGCACTCACTTGACGCCTCAGTTCCTTGTTAGCAGCAACTCCTCCGCAAAGACCAATTGACTTGGGTGTAAAGTCTTCCACTGCGTGTTCCAACTTTGTCAAAAGAGAATCGCATATTGCCGCCTGGAGGGATGCGCAAGCGTCCGGGATGTCGATATTGGTTCCTTCCGCTTCAACGAGTCGCAAAACGGCGGTTTTGAGGCCGCTAAAACTAAGATCGTATCGCTCTTTAGCTAACCCTCTTGGTAAGGCGTATCGTTTCGGATTACCGGTCTCAGCAAATTCCTGAATTTTTTGACCGCCGGGGTAGCCCAGTCCAAGAAGCCGAGCACCTTTATCAAAAGTCTCGCCAGCGGCATCATCCCTTGTCTGCCCGACTATTCTGTATTTACCGAGCGACTTAATCAGAACGAGTTCACTATGCCCACCGGAAACTAACAGCGATATCATCGGAAATTCGACATCGGGGCATTCGGCCAGAAATGCCAGTAAATGCCCTTCTAAATGATCAACTCCAAGAAAGGGAATCTTTAGTGCCATTGCTAATGATTTGGCAGCCGTTACGCCAACAGAAAGAGCCCCGACTAAGCCGGGTCGGTTCGTAACCGCTATCGCCTGAATGTCAGTCAAAACAACTTGAGCTTCATCCAAAGCAGATTGAATCACCGGAAGAATAGATTCAATATGGGCTCTAGCAGCAGCTTCGGGAACAATTCCGCCCCACTTTTCGTGCATTGCAATTTGGGAGCTGATTACGTTGCTATGAATGCGATTTCGTACAACTACTGCAGCCGATGTTTCGTCGCAACTTGTCTCAATGGCTAGAATTGGACCTTCAAAAAATGAGGTCATTTCGATTTTGGATTCCACTGGATCAGATCATTTAGCATCATCACAACCGCGTCTTCTTTGTTGTCCGGATAGTATTGCTTTCTTGTTGTCGATTGGACAAAACCGAGTTCTTCGTAAAGGTGGATCGCGGCTGCATTAGTTGCACGAACTTCTAAAGTCGCACAAACTGCACCTTTGCTTCTGGCTTGAGTCAGAAGCTCGATCATTAGTTTCCGACCAATTCCTTGACCGCGGAAATCAGATTTGACCACCACATTTGTAACGTGAGCCTCGTCAACAAGAATCCATACGCCACCGTACGCGCTCACTTCTCCTTGAATTAGTCCAACAAGAAAAATTCCGTACTTATGTTCCAGTTCATTCTCAAAGCTCCGTTGAGACCAAGGAGCTGAGTGAGTGACTTGCTCAATTTCCAATATTTTTGGAATATGATCTTTTTGCAGCGAGACAAATCTAAGTGTGGAAAGCATCAGCCACCCAAATAGGCTTCTTTGACTTTTGGATCTACCAATAGATCTCGTCCCGTTCCTTCAAGAACAACGACTCCAGTCTCGAGTACATAGGCTCGGTCAGAAATTTCTAAAGCTCGATTTGCGTTTTGCTCAACGATCAAGACCGTCTTACCGTCCTTGTTCAGATCCTTTACAATGTTAAAAATCTCTGTAATCAAAAATGGTGCGAGACCCAAGGAAGGCTCATCAAGTAAGAGGATTTCTGGGTTTGACATTAAAGCTCGAGAAATTGCGAGCATCTGTTGTTCGCCACCACTGAGAGTTCCAGCACTCTGCTTAAATCTTTCTCTTAGACGAGGAAAACGATCAAGCACCGCATCCATGTCCGATTGAACCTTGCTGTCTTTTCGGAGGTATGCCCCAAGCTGAAGGTTTTCATGGACAGACATATTGGTAAAAATTCGTCTGCCTTCTGGAGCTTGGCTCAGACCCATCTTGACAATTTCGTGTGGTTGAGCATCAGTAATATCAACACCATTGTACGAAATTGAACCTGTCCTTGCGCGTATCAAGCCGCTTATTGTCCTTAGCAGCGTCGACTTACCAGCTCCGTTTGAACCGATGATTGCGACGATTTCGCCTGGGTTGACGTGAATCGTTACGTCGTCCAAAGCTTGAATTGCACCGTAAAAAACGTTGATGCCTTTTATCTCTAACATGTGAAAACCAATCGGTTCTACCTTAAATAAAGCCGATTAGGGCTGAATTGTACTCGTCAAATACCCTAGAATAATTACTAGGTAATGAAGAATCCAAAGTTCTCGAGGGCGTTTGAAGTCGTTTCCGAGCTTCCCGAACCACTAAAACCGCTCAAAAGGCTCGCACGAAATTTCTTGTGGTCTTGGAACCATGAAATACGTGATCTCTTTCGGAGCATCGATAAAGACATTTGGGAAGAATGTGAACACAACACGATCCTCTATCTCAACCGGATTCCTAAAGAGCGATGGTCAGTTCTGGCCAAAGATGGGCTATTTATCGGTCGCCTCAAAGCTTGCGAGCAGATTCTTGATGACTATCTTGCCAAAGAAACTTGGTTTGAAAAGGAATATCCTGATCAAACCGGCAAGGCAACCTTTGCCTATTTCTGTTTTGAATTTGGAATCACCGAAGGGTTACCCATTTATAGCGGCGGACTTGGTGTACTTGCAGGTGACCACCTAAAGACTGCCTCCGACATCGGATTGCCACTTGTAGGGCTGGGACTGCTTTATAACCGAGGCTATTTCCGTCAACAGTTGAGCCACGATGGTTGGCAGCAAGAAATATATCCCGAGTACGACTTCTATCAAATGCCACTTGAGTTGATGCGAGACGACAATGGTGATCCAATTCGGGTCCCTATTGAGTTTCCGGATCGAGTTGTCACCCTACAAATTTGGCGAGCGGACGTCGGGAGAATTCCTCTTTACTTGCTCGATAGCAACGTACTTGAAAATGCCCCAGGCGACCAAGAAATTACAGATTCCCTCTATTCAGGTGATGAAGAGATGCGAATTCGCCAGGAAGTCATTCTTGGAATTGGTGGAATGAAAGCACTTTCCGCCCTTGGGATCAAGCCCACGGTTTGTCATATGAACGAGGGTCATGCGGCGTTTCTTTCCATTGAACGAATTCGCCAATATGTCGTCGAAAATGATTGCGATTTTCGGACCGCCCGCGCGGCTACGGTCCACGGGAATGTATTTACGACACACACGCCAGTTCCAGCTGGTTTCGATTTGTTCCCACCTAAGTTGCTTGAAAAATATATGGCGACCAATGCAAACAACGCAAAGATTTCTTTTGAAGACTTCTTAAAGCTTGGCAAATTTGATCCTGAGAATGAATCGGAATCGTTCAATATGGCGATCTTGGCGATGGAAACCGCCAACCGTGTGAACGGTGTTGCTAAGTTGCACGGGGAAGTTTCTCGCGGAATGTTCTCACCAAGATGGTCTGAATATCCAGTAAATGAAGTTCCTATTGACCATGTAACCAATGGTATTCACATGATGACGTGGGTTGGTCGCAAGATGGCTAAGCTACTTGATGAATACTGCGGCGACGGATGGAGGAGAAATCCGAGTGACCCGGCAAATTGGTTGGGAGTTGATAAGATTCCTGATTCAGAACTTTGGCAAGTAAGAGAAGATCAGCGCGGTGCCTTGGTCCGTTACGTTCGAAAGCGAATGGAAAATAGCCTGGCTCGACGACACATGAATAGTCGAATGGATCAGACATTCATTAACTCAATACTTGACCCAAGAATTCTTACCATAGGCTTTGCGCGACGATTTGCTACTTACAAACGGGGTTCGCTCATGATTAGCGATCCCGATCGGCTCAAGTCGATTCTTTATCATCCAGAAAGACCGATACAAATTGTCATCTCTGGAAAGTCGCACCCCAAGGACGATGCCGGAAAAATCCTGATCCAAGAACTTTATAAGTTCATTACTGAAAGCGGAGCGAGGTCTCGAATGGTTTTCCTTGAAGACTATGACATGGGAGTGGCTCGAATGCTCGTTCAGGGTGTTGATGTATGGTTGAACAACCCTAGACGCCCATATGAGGCATCGGGGACGAGCGGAATGAAAGTCGTTCCTAACGGTGGTCTAAACTGCTCAATTCTTGATGGTTGGTGGGACGAGGGTTACCATCCATCTTTGGGATTCGTGATTGGAGATCGATCGGAAGGAGTAGAGTCGGCGCATCAGGATTGGCTTGATTCTCATTCACTATACGATGTTCTTGAAAATCGGTTATCGCCCATCTTTTACCATCGGGTCGAACAAGGCATGCCAGTTGGTTGGATCGCAATGATAAGAGAAAGTCTGAAGCATTTAGGTCCGTTCTTCAGTACCGACCGGATGGTTCAAGAGTACGCAAGCAAGTTCTATGTTCCCGCCTCCAACAAGTTTCTTGAAATGAGCGCCAATAACTCTGAGCGCGCAAGGGCCGGGTTAGAATGGAGAACAAGGGTTCAGCAAGGTTGGCCACAAGTGCAGATCATCAATGTCAATGACAATGCGGGAAGATCAAACCTGCTGGGAAGTCCGCTTGAAGTAACAACTCAAGTGCAACTTGGAAGTTTGACCGCTGAAGACGTTCGCGTTCAAGCCGTCACCGGAAAAGTAGGAATGAATAGGGAGCTTACGGATACTGAACCAGTGGATTTGGACTTTGTCGCCTATGAAGGCTCCAATGCCGTTTTCCGAGGAAATATTTTGTGTACACACCCCGGACACCAGGGATACACGATTCGAATCGTTCCAAAGCATAAGGATCTTTCAATTCCGGCAGAACTTAACCTTGCAAAGTGGCAATAAGAACAACGCACTTGCGTGACTGGCTTAAAAATTGACGGGTACCTTTATAGGGTTCCGCTTTCATGGCTTTTTCGCGCAAGTTGTTTTGTCTAATATTTGGGATTTGTTTAGTAACCTCACTGGCTCTGGGGCGATCTGACGCAATTCACATTGGAGTCGGAGACTCAAGTATCGTTGGCTTACCAGGGGATTTAGTTTCTACAAAGATAACTTCTTCCGATCCCTTGATACTGGAAGTTAAGCGATCCGGAAGCGGACTTGTTGCAAAAGGGTTGCGTCCTGGTGCCGGCTTCATCACCATCCATTCCAAAAGTAAAGTCAAACAAATTGATTTCTCGGTAAAACCTTATGCCGCATCTATTCCAGCAGTTGTTACGGCCACGGTCAGTGGTAAGCCAGCAATAGCGGGCACAGTGCAGGGTTCGATCGAAGGTTCTCTAAAACGCCAACTTCGATTCGCCCCGTTGGCAAAAATGTCGACGAAGTTTGTCAACGTTCCATCGATTGGTCCTGGTATGTCCTTAAAAGTACCAGTCAGGCTCACAGTTACTGCCCCTGGAACCATTCCTAAAAACGGAATCGTTACCGTCTTGGTTAGTAATATCGGCCTTATGCCTCGTAACGAAGATGCGCTTTGGTATTGCAACGACCCCGAACGAATTACCAAGAAGGAAAACCTATTCGCAGCCGAACTTGATCCTGAGAAGTCAGCAAGGCTTTTGTATCACCATATCAATGACACGAACCGCATGATGGTGGTTCGGACATTAGTCATGAATAACTCCGATTCAGAGGTTAAAGTTTGCCTAACCCCAGGAGACTCTGCTCCGACAATGGATCCCGTCGGCGCGGGTCTGAGGGCTGGAGACTTATTCTTAAGAGCATGGATTAGTGATAGCGGGGAAGTCGTTACGATTCCGGCAAAAACTTGTATTCCTATTTCATGTCGCAAGTTAAAGCCAAAGGCTGTTATCAGTGGACTGTGTGCGATCCGACATATTAGTGGAACCTCCAAACTGCTCGTTAGAACAGACTCCTTTGGTTTAGATGACTTAGAACCCAGATGGATGCCAACTATCAGCAGTTCGACTCCCTGGCGGGAAGTGGGGGCAATGGTGACACGAAGCTGGGATTCAACAGACTATTTGATCTCTGAACACGTCTACCCAACGCCCTATCGAGCAGAAACGGCTGAATTCACGGTTGGAGGTAGATTCTCGGTCACGAGGCTCGGTCAACGATCAATTCTTCGCCAGGACAGTTCAGGACGCCTAGATGGAAATTTTGGAGTTATCTATGACATTGGAGCAACAATTACCAACACGCAAGATGAAGCAGCAGATGTTGAGCTTGTGTTCGAACCAAGTGCGGGATATTCCGGAGGAATCTTCCTGATTGGTGATCGATACGTAATTACTCCAAAAATCTTGCCAAAGAGCGAGGCAAGAATTGCGACATATCGGCTCAAACCCGGTGAAATCAAGAATTTGAAAATCATGACAATGCCACTTTCCGGATCAAGCTACCCGGCTACACTTTTCATCCGAATGGTTGGATCGGGTTCAAAACCAGACATAATTGACTTGTCTAAGACCCAGTTATGAGCGATACATACAAAGCCATTGCCGACTTGTTTGGTGCCCTTCAGCCAGAAGAAGGACCGGAAACTCCTGAGATCAAATTGGGAAAGAGTCCCGATGAAAGTGATCAGCTGGGACGATTGAGTTTGGACGCAGGAAAGTTCTCAGAAGCAATTGAGCACTTCAAGCACGCCGTTAACCAGAGAGACCCGAGGGATGTTTCATCTCGATTAGATCTAGCGGGAGCATTGGAGACTGCAGATCAGTTTCCTCAAGCTTACCGACAGTATGAAAAGGCGCTGTCTCTAAAGCCAGATGCGGTAGATGCTCACGCAGGAATCGCCGACCTCATGAAGCGATATGGTAAGTACCGAGAGTCTATTGAGCATCTGCGCCGAGCAATTGATCAAAATCCGACAAACGCTTTTCTCAATTTCAAAATGGCCGAGACATTGCGTGAAGCTGGAGCCCCAAAACAATCCATGGAATATGCCGTCAATGCAATTATTGCTAAACCTGACGACGCCTATTTTCACTTTTGGACCGGTGATTTGAATATTCAGCTAGGTAACTACGAAGAAGCATTACAGTCACTTCGCGCCGCGGTTGAACTTTCTCCTGGAGACGATTACTATTATCTTCGTTGCGTCGTGCCGTTCTGGCTGCTGGGCAAGAGAGCGGAAGCAATTAAATCGGTCAGGCTTGCCAGTGACCTTGACCCCTCAAAAAATCTCTATTACGGTTTGCTTGAAGAACTTTTGCGAGCAAACGAGCAATTTGAGGAAGCTGACTTAGAAGTAGCGCGAGCAAGCAAAATGGACGCTTATGACGAAGACGTTTTAGCCCGACTCCTTGATGAACTCAAAATCGGTACCGACTAGATACCCTGGTTTGCCACTTCTATTGCTTTTAGACAGGCTTTCGCCTTGTTTTGGGCTTCGATGTACTCAGATGTAGGATCAGAGTCATAGACAACGCCACAACCGGCCTGAACGTAAGCCTTGCTGCCGCGCTTAAAGATCGTTCTGAGAGCAATGCAGGTGTCCATATTGCCATCATAGCCGATCACTCCAACGGTTCCTGCATAGGCACCACGGCGAGTTGGCTCCAGTTGATCGATAATTTCCATTGCGTGGACTTTTGGTGAGCCGCTGGTGGTTCCAGCTGGAACGGTGGCCCTAATCAAGTCGTAAGCGTCAAATTCATCCCGAAGTTCACCTGTTACATCACTGACGATATGCATCACATGGCTATATTTCTCGATAACCATGAGATCATTAACTTTCACAGAGCCATACTTTGCGACTCGACCAATGTCATTTCGACCAAGGTCTACCAACATGATGTGTTCAGCTCGTTCTTTTTCGTCAGCTAACAATTCCTTCGCTAATCGGTCGTCCTCTTCTTCGGATTGACCTCTCCATCGGGTTCCCGCAATTGGCCGAACTCGGGCACTGCCATCGTGGAGGGAAACCATGATTTCCGGTGATGCTCCAATCAATTCAAAGTCCCCAAATTGAAGCAAAAACATGTAAGGAGAAGGGTTAATACTTCTTAGCGCTCGATATATTGAAAGAGGATCCGTTACGGGTTCAGCTTGGAACCGCAGAGAAGGGACCATTTGTTGACCATCTCCTTGCCGAAGGTACTCCTTCATAGTTCGAACATTGCCCTCAAATTGATCTTGAGTTTGATTTGCCGACATCTTGGGTGGTTGAATTCCTCCCTTTGGTAGTGGCGGAAGAGGCTGTGATAGCCTTCCAATAACCCACTGGATTTCATTGACGGCATCTTCGTAACTTTTTCGGCTACCATCGGCAATTACAACAACACGAATGATGTTTTTGACATGATCAAAAACCACCACATGGTTCGTAATCATCATTGCCATATCATCGACCTTTAGGTCGTCTTTGCAGGTATCGGGCAACTTTTCGAAATACCGAACTATGTCATAGGCCATCATTCCAACCGCGCCACCCATGAAGTGCTTCAGTCCTGGCAAAGGAATAGGGCAGAGTTTGCTCAATTCATCCTTGAGGATATCAAGTGGGTCCTGTTCTGGTGTCAAGTGGAAGGGTTTATCTGTCCCTCTTGAGACAATTCGGCCCTTGCCATTTTTGCAACGAATTACTTTTTTTGGCGTGACCCCAAGAATGGAATAGCGAGCGAGTTGTTCGCCACCCGTAACGCTTTCGAGTAAGAAGCTGTAGGTTTGGTCATGGGCGAGCTTCCAATAGGCACTTACCGGAGTCTCAATATCCGCCCGGATATCTTCGTAAATCGCAACGGCTTGCCCCTCCGATGACAGGCTAAGGTACTCGTCGAACGTTGGCGTAACCATTCAGAGAGAATTATGAACTGAAATTCATGGAAGATGTGACAAACTTAACGTGTGTCCGGCTTTACAACTCACACAGGCAAGATCGCGGTTCTTAACGAAGACCAAGTTGATACTGATCGAATCATTCCCGCACGATTCCTTTCCAAGGTAGAAAAAAGTGGTTACGGAGATTTGCTATTCAGCGATGTCCGAAGTGATTCCTTTGTCCTTGATCAACCCGAAGCGAAGGATGCATCTATTTTAGTTGTTGGCACAAACTTTGGATGTGGTTCGTCTCGAGAGCATGCAGTTTGGGCAATCCAACAAGCTGGCTTTCAGTGCGTCATTGCTCGGAAAGAAAGTACTTCTCCTGGTTTCTCAGACATTTTTCGCGGTAACTCTGCCAATTGCGGTTTGCTATTAATTGAGTTGGAAGCGAGCGATCATGCCTTGCTGGCATCTTTGCTAACGGGATCAACTGTAACCGTTGACTTACCAAACCAAACGGTTATCTTTGACGGGCATTCTTGCACATTCCAAATTAACGAAGCGACCAAGCTCGCGTTGATTGAGGGTCTGGATTTGATCGGCACAACTTTACTGCTAGGATCACAAATTGACGCCTTTGAGTCAAAATCAACTACTTACGTTCCGGCAATGGTCTAATTTGCAATGTTAAAACACTCTATCCTTATCATCGTTCTAGTCGCATTGATCTCCGGCTGTAGCCCAGAGCCATCGTCAAGCAGTGCCGGAACCAATACGACTTCGGTTACCACGAACAATGAACCTAGCAGCAGCGACAACAATTCTCCGATCGTCGCGGGAGTTAAAAATCCAGATCGAATTTTTCAGACCGATAGTTTAGAAACAACAACCATCAAAACTCCTGGTGGGGACCTCAAGTTGTGGATTATGGACGACGAGGACAAGCGCAGGGAAGGAATGATGTTCTTAAAGGACCATGAAGTTAAAGACAACGAGGGGATGATCTTCGTCTTTCCGGAAGTTCAAAAAATGTCCGGTAACTATGCCTTTTGGATGCACAATACGCTGTTGCCTTTAGACATCGATTACATTTCAAAAGACAAGAAGGTTTTGAATGTTGGAAAAGGCGAGCCGATGAACGATTCTCCAGTCAAACCGACCGGAGATTATTTCTATGTCATCGAAGTCAAACAGGGTCTGTCCGCAAAATTCGGACTGACGCCTGGCGCAAAAATAGATATTTCTGATGCCTTAAAAGGCAAACCGTAGTCAAATTCTTGATATGATTGTCGTGTAATGGTCAAGAAGAAACTAATTGTTCTTGCTGGTCTGGCACTGTCTTCTTTGCTTCACGCTCAAGATTTGTTTGGAGACGATAAGAAATCGTTTGTCTTACTTCCAGCTGAAGCTATTTCAAGTGGAGTTGTTAGCAAAGTAGAGTTTTCTCGTACAGGGCGGTTCATCCTTTACCAAAAAAGGGAGATTGCAAGCTTTGAGTTGAGCCTATCGGATACTCCTCCTCCGGCAAAAAATGAATGGTTTCGATACGACCGAAGCACAAAGACGAATCAAAAGCTATTAGTTCCTGAATCAACTGATGAAGTCCTAACTTTAGGCGATAATCGCAGCATCTTTTTCTCCGGACATGAAAGCACTGATTCCCAAGGCTTTTTAGACCTAAAGTCCGGAGCCATTACAAAAACGTCTTTCAAATTAGACTCGATTACGTATGCCGGCGATATGCCAGATTCGCCGTTTTTCATCGTCAAGGTTAACGAAACTTCAGTTGCCCTAGTTAAGCCATCGGGCCAAACAATGTCAATTCCGGTACCAAGAAAATTGTCGGTGTTCCGTCCACTTTCTTCGGATTCAAAGTCAATTACATTTACTGCTTTACTCCAAGGCTCACCATCTAAGCTGGGACATTTGATCTATAGCCTTGAGACAGGTGAGTCTAAATTTGATGAAAAGCCAAATGACCAAATTCGAAAGGAAATGCAAAGTGACAATCCACGATCACAGTTCTGGTTTGAAAATGTTGGCGAACTATCGTTTGTAAAGCTCTTGGATCTTCCCAAGAACCTTACCACCGACATTCCAACTAGAGCAAAGCTTGGGACATCAAATTGCTCACCGCAATTCGGACCTTTGGGCGATTGTGTTGCATATCAGGACGCTGGGGCACTTTTGATTCGAGAAATAAAGCCCATTGATTTTGAACTCACCAAAAAGTTGCTGGCAAAAGCTGCAAAAACTAAGGCAATGAACGATGCCAAAAATGCAGCTCTTAGCCTCATTATCTATGCGTCAGACATGGACGATGTATTGCCAGGTGCGGAAGGGTGGGAGGCAAAAGTTAAGCCCTATTGCCTTGATGAGTCTCTCTTGCGGAACTTTAACTACACATTCCGAGGTGGCAATATGGCTTCGATTGGCAATCCGGCAACTACCGAGTTAGGATTTACATTGGGACCTGGTGGACGAGCGGTTGCGTACTGTGACGGACACGTCAAGTGGGTTCCTAACCCTTAAGCCAAAGTGCTATCGCTTCATCTAGCATTGGTTCCGTGAGGCGTCCAGTAAAAGTGTTTTGCTGACTCGGGTGGTAACTTGCCACGACTCGATATTGCCCCTGTTCGGAAACCGCTCCATGTCCAAATTTGGATGGAGTTTGTCCGATGGCGCGGTGAACCTCGTTCCAGGCAATCCCGCCTAGGCAAAGTATTCCTCGCCAAGGCTTCGCATGAAGAACCGACTTGAGCCATATGCTACAGTTCTTGATCTCTTCTGTTGTCGGCTTATTACCGGGTGGAGCGCAGTGACATGTTGCAACGATTAACACATTCGAAAGTTCCAACCCATCATGTATGTCGATTGATTGAGGCTGATTGCAAGCTCCGGCTTTATGAAGCGCCCGAAACAGCCAATCTCCCGAACGATCACCGGTAAACATTCGTCCAGTACGATTAGCTCCGTGGGCTGCCGGAGCCAAACCAACAATCAAAAACTCTGCATCAATGTCTCCAAGCGGAGGTACGGGCCTTGCCCAATATTCCTCGCCAAGGAACCGTTTCGGGGGACAGGAAGCAGCCTCGAAACACCATGAACGGAGCCTTGAACACTGAGTACAGGATGGAATAGATTGGATTACTCGAAGGATTTCTGAACTCATTCCGATACAATATAGCTGAACCGATGCCAATTTACGAGTATGAGCCGTGTGACCGAGATTGCTTTATCTGTGAAGGCAAACTTCAGCTTATGCAAAGCATTTCCGAAGAAGCACTTAGCTTGTGCCCATTTTGTGGCATGGAAATCAAAAAGATTGTGAGCCGGGCCTCATTCAAACTGCAAAAACATTCTGGAGCCGAAGACGCAGGAAAGAAAGGCTTCACCACCTATAAGAAGTCCGAAAAAGGTGTTTGGGAAAAAGTTGGAGGAGACGGCGCAGACTACTTGGTTGGGTCCAAAGAAGATATTGCCGCGGTTGAGGCTGAGAAACAAAAACCAGCCAAAAAACTAGACCTAGACAAGCCCTAATGATTCTTCAAATCCACACATGATATTCATGGTGTGGATGTATTGCCCGGCTCCGCACTTGCCGTTAATGTCCGCCATGATGTGAATGGCCAGCAGACTTTCGGTTTCACCCTCGGTTAACTCCAGTCTGAAGCACGCCCACGGTTTGCCCTCAACTAAGTTTTTTTCCCAAGGCTGTAATTCTTCCCGCCGAACAAAAAATGATCGACCGTACCTCTCGTCATAGATATCGTCTATCTCGTCGAAACTCTGGGGGTTCGATATTTTCGCAATGCAATAAGCCCCGCGGACGGTACCAAGATCACTATTCTCGCAATTGAATGAAAAGCCGTCTTCATAGCCAACAGTCTTTAATCCTCTTGCTACTTCGTCTTCACTATCCTCAAAGGAAAGGAGAATCGCTGGAGGCTCGACAACTAATCCTGCTTCAATCAGCGGCCCCAAAGCAAGAACCGCAAGGGTACCTCCCGCTGAAGGAACCCACGCTTGATCGCTACATACCAATGGGTTATTATCCATTAGCTCCACAACGCCACCTACTTCTCCTCCCATTTCGCCGTTATTTACGAATCGACGTCGGTTGGTCTCAAATTCTATGCCTTTGGCGGAAGTAGCAAGAACGCCACTTACTTCAGGATGTCGCCTGAGAAGGGCATCAATGACGGGATCAGCGGATCCTGCAAATATCATGACTTCGTCCTAATTGTCATCACCAATTTGAGCTTCTTCGGCGTGTTCGTCTCCGAAAACTGATCCAACGCTAAATTGAAATCCGCGTGGAGTAATTGACCATCGGAAAATCGAATATAGATCATTCCCGTGCCAGAGATTGCAAAACTACCACCAACGTTCATCACGGTCGCAATACTGGCTACCTTCTCTCCGTTGATAGTCTTGATGCCAGCCAACTTATAAGTTGATTTGACTGCACCACCGGGTTGCTGACCGGTTCCAACCATTTTTATGTCTCCAATCCATGATTGACCCACTTTTACAGGATAATCGGGCCAAGCGAAAGTGCCACTATAACCTTCGATTGTTTGACCGATCGGTTTGCCATGGTTATCAACTCGAAGCTTTTTCTTGTTTGGTGGAGTGTTACCATTTGCGGCAACGGTTACTTCAAGAGTAGAGGACCCCTTCTTATCGACTTCCAGGCACTTCGTAACGAACTGGGTGGAAGACTTCAATTTTGCATTCTCGACCGCCTGCATTGCCAAGCTTTGTTGAATAACTTGCCCCTTTTTGAACTTAACAAATATGAGGTACCCAGCCTTAGACTGAACAATTTGAGCGGATGCTAAGGAACAGCTGGATAACACCAAAAAGGCAGGAAGAACAAATCGATTCAGTCGCATAGACCCTCTTAGGATATCCGACTTGCGGTATTTTCGACTGGAAATTCCAAACCCAACCAATTTCAACGTACACTTGTAGAGTCACTTTGTCTCAGAAAAATGATTCCTCTTCTCCTTTTCCAAACCGGCAGCCAGTATCAGGAGTCAAATCAGCTCAAAACGATGCTCTCAAATGGCTCAATCATTTACTGTGAGAAGCGAGATGCCCCCTATGTATCTGTCCAATTGATCCTCAGTAATCGAGACTTTCCTGATCAAACCACAAACTACGGCTATCGTCATTTGATCGAGCATATTGCCGCAAGATCCATTCCAGGACATGACTTGGAAATAGAATCGGTGGGAGGGTTCTTTTATGCCAGCACGGGACGCGACTGGATGAGGTTTGAGTGGAGGCTCCCAGCCGAAAATATTGGACTGTCTTATAAGGGAATTGCCGGATTATTGAAGGACTGTGGAGCTACGGAAGCAGCAATCAAGCGAGAGTCGGTTGCGATATCAAGGGAGATAGACCTATCTACAACCAATGAAATAGCATCAAGGAGCGCTTGGAGTTCGGTCTACGGTGCAGAAGGATTGGATCCACTCGGGACAAGAGAGTCTGTTTCAGCCGCTCGCCCTAGTGACCTTGTGGATATTTGGAGAAAACTGACCAAAGGCAGCAACGTTGTCATATCCGCTTGTGGAACCATTGATCAACAAAAATTTACGTCGTCATGTAAAGAATTGCTTTCCGGGATCGTCACCTCAAAACCAGGACCAATTGCGGGCCGTGCTATCGATGGGAGTTATGGAGTGCCAGGGTTTGTCGCGGTTCCAATACCCTCAATTGCGACTAAGCAGGGCGCCAATGCCCTGGTAGCGGCTTTTGGCTTAGCTGGCCGTCTTAATCGACCCTTTGTTACCTATACTCCTAGCCTTCGACCAGGACTTGCCCTAGTAGGAAGTACTGACCCTTATGAATCAATCAAGGTAGTTACGGACGTTGAGGATCCGGCAATTATCTATACCCTTGGGCGAATGAATGCACTCGAGTGGATCCGGTCTCGATTGTCAACGCCAGAAGGCTCGGCAGAGTTTAATGGCACGCTGCTTTCCTTGTCTCCAAGCCTCCGTCCATCAAAAGTTTACGAGAGCATTGAACTTGCAACCTTTGCAGAATTCAAACGGACATGGGACTTAATTAAAGGGGTGGCAAAGTGATACCAACGCTCTTGTTCCTTATCCAAAACAGCTCGGTTCCACAAATCGTCGAATATCCGAATCAAAATCGTCGAAGCGTGGCAATAGAAGCCATTGTCAAACTTCCTTCGCTCAACTCTTCACAACGGTATGTGCTTTCTCAGTCACTCAGCATCGCAGTTCAGATGACTCCCGAGTATGGCAACCGAGATGTTCTTCGAATATTGCAGACGGGAACAAGATTCCGGTTGTATCAAGCTGCTGATCACTTGCGGATTGGGCTGACAGTTGATCCCGAAGACTTTGGACCTGGCCTTAGCCTCATGCATAGCGTGTTGACCAATCCAACTTTTCTTCAAGACACGATCAAGGTTCGAAAGTCTTCCATTGTAAACCCGTGGGCACCGGCTTATCGAGGATTCGAATTGCAGGAGACATTTTTGCAACGAGAAGACATTGTGGGATTGTGGAAGGGCATTATGCGGCCAAAGAACATATCTGTCGCAATTAGTGGTCGTTTTCGGGCAAATGAGCCTTCGGAAAAGTGGCGAGGCATGCAATCTGATTGGGACACCGTGGTGCCGAGTCAGTTACCATTGACTTACCCACCTAAGCTCAAGGAAGTTCCAAACACCCCCCCAATTCTTGTTTTTGACAGCAAACCAATTTCGATTTCAAAAGATACTTTGGGCACCTATCTGCTTGCCGCAAATTCTCTTGGAATCGGGAAGGAGTCAATCCAATGGCTGGTTGCTCGAGAAGAGCTCAATATGAGTTATCGACAAGAAGCGTTCCTTATCCCGACCACTGGTGGGTGGAGATTCCGTATGGCTTTTGCTACGGACAACGGCAGCATCAAACCAGAGACGATCGCAGAATTGCGAACAAAGCTTCGGGCCAAGAGCGAGGCTTTGACACAAATAGACTTAGATCACGCGATTGGGTTGGGCAAAGGATATCTGACTAATAGGATGCCTAATCTCCCAATGGTTTTAGGAGTCGGAGAGGTCCTCTCCGGGGATGCCAATGATGAGCTCTACATCCGGCACTATTTCAAAACGATGTTTAGTTTTGATTGGGATGCACAGTCCCTGTTTGTGCAAATGAAGAATACAACTGTTGCAGACCTTCGAAAATTGGTAACAAAAATTATTGACGAGTCAGACGTACGAATCTACTAACTGTATCTCGGATCTTTCTGGCAGAGTTGGAGGAAATCGCAGTCTTCACAAAGGGACTTCACAGATGGTGAATGATCTTCGATCGTTGTAGCCAATATTTGTTCGCCAAGAACTCGAATATCGGCTTCAAATGCTTGGAGCTCTTCGTTCGACATTGTTGCCGATGCTTTTTTCTTTACTTTGAGAGCGTGAATAGTTGCTTTGACCGGGACGCCAGGGAAGGTCTTTCGAATGAGCAACTGGTAGCAAGCCATGGCCAAATCGCTTTTGACATCATCCTCGGTCACATTTGAACGTCCCGATTTGTAATCAACGATCTCAAGAGTTCCATCGGGATATTGATCAAGCCGGTCTACTCGACCGATGAGGACAAATGGACCGAGGTCGCACCTTAAGAATTTTTCGACTGCAACTGTACGGACTCCTGGATCACGCTTGAGTTCTTCTTCAATGGTGTTAATGACGATTTCGCGACCCTCGCCAAATGCCTCTTGCATCTCTTCAGGACTCGCATAGCCCGCTTCGAGCCATGATTCCTCGTAGACTTTAAGGGCGTCTCCGACTGTGGTTACTCCCGTATCGCCTGAATCATGAAACCGCTCAAGGACTTTGTGTAGGGTTGACCCGAAGGAATAATAGCTCTTGGCCTTGAGATACCATTTGCCCGTCGCATCAACGTAGGTCCAAAGATATTTCATTGGGCAAGCAAGATAAGTTGTCATCCTGCTTGGGCTTAAAGTTGGCTTCTTTGGGGGCACAGGTCTATTTTACTGCTGGAAGATGGCCGTCGTGTCTCCATTTTATTGATTGGTATTTTCGTCATCTTTCACTCCAAAGTGAAACTTTCTTTCGAACTCTGCCGACAAGGCGCTATTCGAAAGCGTAAAATAAGACGTGAGCACCGCAATCGATACGATTCGAATAGGCCATTCTCCTGATTCTGACGACGCCTTTATGTTTTGGGGCTTGGCTTCCGGAGCAGTTCAGAGTCAATACAAATTCGAACACATTCTTCGTGACATTCAAACTTTAAACGAATGGGCGATGGAAGGGAAGCTTGAGTCCACTGCAATTTCGGTACACGCCTTTGCCTATGTAGCGGATAAATATGCCCTCCTCCGTCATGGCGGTTCATTTGGAGAAAGCTACGGACCGATGGTGGTTTCATCAGAACCAATTTCGGTTTCCGATCTGCCGAATCATGTTATTGCCATTCCGGGCAAGCTAACCTCCGCATTCCTTCAGCTCAATCTCTTTTTTGAGGACCAAATTGGCGACGGAGCTGTTCTTCAATACGAAGTTGTTCCTTTTGACGAAATCATTCCTGCGATTCAAGAAGGGAAGTACAAAGCCGGTCTCATTATTCATGAAGGACAACTTACTTATGGACGAGACGGAATGTTCCTTGTTGCCGACATGGGAGTTTGGTGGAAGAAGAAGACTGGTCTACCATTGCCATTGGGCGTGAACGTTGTTCGAAAGGACCTCGGACCTGAAGCAGTCGTTGAAGTTAGCCGATGTATGCGAGCGTCCATCGACGCTGGCCTCGGCGACCGAAACTACGCCTTGGACTACGCATTACAATTTGCGCGAGGGATGGATTTTGAGACAAGCGATAAGTTTGTAGGCATGTACGTAAACGAACGAACCCGTGATATGGGCGAAGAAGGCATTGAAGCGATTAAGTTGCTTCTCGCTGAAGGTGCACGAATCGGTCTGGTTCCAGTCGTAGAAGTTGAAGTCGTGGATTAAAGCGGCAGTATTGGTGGGGGCATGGGCGGGATTTGCCGGCCCTGGCATCTATATTCCTCAATAAGTTCGGCCAAATCCTTTTTTGACATTCCGAGGGCTGCGCCAGAAATAGCGACGTCTCCTACACCGTTGCTTCGATTGTAAGCCATGAGCGGATTCTTGATTTGCGCCGATTCTATGAGGTGAAAAGTCAGGCAACAAGGCATAAACAGTCGACACAACGGAAATCGAAATCCGAGCAAAGAACGATACTGAATGTCACTCATGTCTTCGACCCGAGCAATGTCTGACCATGCAAAGCTCAAATTCTTCATCGGGTATCTGAACGCGGTGAAAACGTCCGAACGAAGTGTCACCGCGGGTCTGGGTTTTGAGTAATACAAAATACAAGCGAGGACTCCGATAAGGGAAATCACGACTCCGCACCAGCATAGAAACCGCATGGGAACAGCAAACATTCCAAGAATGGTCCCCCTTAAAGACAGAATCGCATAGAAAAATGTCGCAAGAGCCAGGAAGGCAAGAATGCACCGAACAACATAACCGCGTGAAATAAGCAAGGATTGCTCAGGCATGACCTATTCTAACCAAAAAATGCAGAACTATCACCTCGGATATTTTGACAACTCGCTAATATTCGCTTGGCCTTTCGATGCCGCCCAATACGCATTCATGGACTCGAAGATATCTTTTGCTGGACTTGAAAGGTACCGATGCTCAATGACGATATCGCCTGGTCCAAAAAGTCGTTTGAACTTGCTGCCTCTCACGTTTGCCCCATGATTCGGGCGGAGAAAGACATTGACGAACTTGAACCTGTCCTTTCCGAATCCTCCGAGTGAAAGTTTGACGATAGGGCCGCTTAGAAATTCGATCCGTTCAACGTCACTCCACGACACGTCTTGTGTGAATGCCTTCATATGCCAAAAAGTAAAACCATCGTTAGTCAGAATGATCCCTGGCTTCCGATCAAATGCAAACCTCACCAACAGAGCCATCGCGACCAAACAAAGGACTGCTTCCAGCAAGAAGACAATTGAGCCCAATAAGAATAGTCCGTCAGTCAAATCCTTGACACAGAAACCAAGCAGAAATCCCATTCCTAATGCAACCAAGGCAAGAATTGCCATGAAGAAACTCGCTAAGAGAACTTTTAACTTGGATTTTGCAATTGTCACAGTGGGCATTTGATGAGCTTGATCCATTCCGCGCCGGTTCCTACTTTTGCGTCAGCATCCACTTACGCAGATTCGAGATATGGTCGGTGTTGATAAGATCGACACCGGCTGTCCAATGGAGTGACCATATTGATTCAGTGTCCGGGGCACCCCAGAACCGAACCAGCCGATGCTCGGTGTGAATTAATTTGACCGTCTTCGTAAGGGTCATAATCCCAGAAGCAAACATTTCAGCATCGCCGCTAACAAATTTTCCCTTTGTCCAGTCGCCGCTGATCCAAGGCATTTGTTCGAAAGAATATCCTTTGCCAAGATCATCAATTCGACCGTCGATTCCCGCCCATTTGCCTTTGTCTGCGGCGATAGACGCAATTGCGCGATCTCCGCTAATCACAAACCGCACCTTGCTGTTGCGGCCCGAGGGTTTCAATTCAGGGTAGCGATTTAGGATCATCTTGAAATTCATATATGCTTCTTCGCCTTTGGTTTTCACGTCAACCAGAACCCAAAACGTCGTTTTCGAGCCTGGATAGATTGCTCCTTTGTTTGCCTTCGCCAGACTTGACAATTTGTCGAGATACATAGATTGAATGGTCTTCTCGGGCTTAATGTCCTTTGCATTGTGCGCCACCAGCAGTTCACCATTAACGGGAAATACATCTACTTCGATGCTATTAAAGCCGTTTTCCAAAGCTTCGTCCAAGGGACGTGCCTGCATGTAATCGTTATGCGAATGCGCTCGAGTTAGAACCGGAGTTTGACATAACATGAATAGAGAAGCAAGCTGGAGCATGTGTCCATTTTAGCCTCCACGTTGATCAGACAAACCAAGTTTTTGGTCGCACCCACCCGAGTTCAAGAAAGTGTTAGAATACGACATGTCTTATAACAAAGGACTCATTGCCTCATCATTCGTTGGAATTCTAGTTCTCGGCTTTCTTTCATCGCGTTCAATTGCCCAACGACCACCCGTTGGTGGCAGTACCACCGGCCCGACGTCTTCCGATCAGGGTGGCGGTCGACCGGCACCCTTGGTCAATAATGATTGGCAACTTGTGCAATTTGGCCAAAGTATCGTTCGCTACAACAGCATGAACGGCACAACCCAAATGATGTCTATGGATAGTCAAGGAAAAATGACTTGGCGGAACTTCGAAGAACATTCTGGTGCCCTTAATCGAGGCAAAGCTGGTCGTTATCACGTAATGTCGGGACAAAGTCCAATTGGAGGACTAGTGCGAGTAGACACCCAAAGTGGCGAAACGTGGGGCACCAACAAGCCAGCGAACTTTATTTCGGCTGGAGACCTTGCTGGTGGTGGAGTAAAAGCATCCGATCTAGTTCCCGGAAAATTTGGGTTTTACAAGGTGACTTTCAACTAGACGTTACTCACCAGACAACTTTGGAAACTTAACTTCACTGACAGTCCAACCGAGGACGTCAGTGATTTTGAACTTTCCATTCATCGAGCGAGTCAAGTTATCGACAATCTGGAGCCCAAGGCTACTTGTTTTGGTCACATCGAAACTTTCGGGCAAATGGTCGCCGTTATTCGACACCCAAAGACATACGTTCTCCTCGTCGGTCTCAATAGTGACGTGAATTTCGCCTTCATTGGTGTCATGAAATCCGTGTTCGACAGCATTCGCAATCAACTCATTCATGAGGAGTGCCACTTGCGTCGCTTGATTCATGTTCAGCCGTAAGTCCTCGCCTCGGACAACAAATCCGACCGTTTTGTTCGGCAACATTAGGGAGCTTTGGTGGTGATGGACCAAAGCCTCGGCAATTGACCGAATTCCGACGTGATCAAGGTCCTCCCGACTGAGGAGGTCGTGTACGGCAGAGATTGCCAGAATACGTGTCAGAACGTCGTTGAGAGCTTCTTCTAGCGTCTTGTAGCTTGCGGTTCGTATCTGCAGTCTCAACAATGCAGCGACTTGCTGGAGGTTGTTCTTCACTCGGTGGTGAACCTCCTGCATTAAGGTATCGCGAACTTGCAACTTTGCGTGTTCGATGGCAAACGCGGCTTGTTGAGACAGGGTCTCGAGGGCGGAAATCTCGTCTGGCGTAAAGTCTCGAACTTCTCCGGTGTAGCAAGACAAAACACCGACTGGCTTATCTTGAATGGAGAGCGGGATGCATATCATGCTCCGCAGTCCTTGCTCGACGGCGAGGTCATGACCGATATAGTCAGAGTCGACTTGTACGTCTCGGACGATAACCGGGCGATTTTCTTCTAGGGTTCGCCCAGCAATCGACTCACCAAGCTTGATTCCTCGCTTTCGTTGGTAGGCCTTAACAGTTGCCTGAGTAGCACGGAGAATCAGTTCTTGTCTTTCTTCATCAAGCAGTCGAACCGTACAGACACGGTAGTTAAACTGCTGGGCGGTGAGATTAACCAGCAATTGCAAGACTTCATCGAGATAGGGACTGGTGGAAATCGTCCTTGAGACTTCACTGAGAGCGCCAAGGCGGTTGGATTGTGTCCCAACCTGAAACCCCGCTCGGTATGACTTGTAACCCAACGCAACTAGCTGTGATACGTTGGTAAGTTTTTCGCGAGTTTTTAGGGCGAAGCGCCAAGGAGTCTTCCTTCTGAGAACGATCACTCCAAACGTATTCCCGTCAACATGCCTTAATGGAATCGCTGCGACACCACATGACTCTTTTTCCGATAGGCCTGGGTACTTGGCATAATTTGAGTGCTGGAATGCCCGATTCGAAATGTACCGACCTTCACCACTAGCTAGGGCTTCACCGGACAAACCAATACCCTTGCCAAGTTTTAGTCGGTTGACAAGTTCTGGGGCAATGGTACTTGCCCGAAGGATCAGTCCATCTTGGGTGTCTCGAAAGAGAATATCGCACGAGTCAGCTTTGACCGAACGGCAAGCCAAATCGGCCAATTCATCCAGCATTTCATCTTCGGCTCGTGCTCCAGCGACGATCCCGAGAAGCTGCTTAACCTCGAACTCATTCATGAATCAAAAAGGACCAAGGGCAGTAGTGCTTACTAGGCTTGGGTCCAAAATCCGGCGAGCCAGTTCAATAACTTGTGCGTTGGTTACTTTGTTGAGCCTTTCCAGGGACTCCTCGACAGTGATATCACGTTGAAAATTCAGTTCACTTCGGCTCATTCTCATCATTCGACTACTCATACCTTCAAGCGCCAACACGAGATGACCAGACAAGCTCTTTTTCGTTCTATCTAGCTCTTCGGCTTCTAATCCAGTTGCCATGATTTTGTCAAATTCAGTTCGAACGATCGCCTTGACTTCTTCCCAATTCTTCTTGCTGGTTCCACCGTAAACCGTATAGGCACCGCCAGCTCCATATGTTAGGGAATAGCTTCCTATGCTGTAAACGAGTCCTCGCTTCTCTCGCACTTCTTGGAAAAGGCGGCTCGACATGCTGCCGCCTAAGGCTGAATCAAGGACACTTAAGACCGGAAGGAGTTCTTCCTCATAAATTGAAATTCCATCGGAACCGATACAGAAGTGGACTTGTTCCGTGTCCTTTGCGATTTCGTTGATTGCCGCAACTCCAGATGGTCTCGTAACTTGAGAATCGGTTATTCCCGATTTAAGTTTCCCAAGGACTTTCTCTGCTTGCTCTTTGATTTGGTCAGGATCAACATTTCCAGCGACTGCGAGAAGAACATTTTCTCCCCGGTATTGGCGCTCCATGTATTCGAGAATATGTTCTCGTCGGAATGACATCACGGACTCTTCGGTACCAATGATTGGCTTTCCGAGTTCGTGTTGGCCCCATCGGTAGCCTAAGTGAAGTTCGTGAACGTGGTCAGATGGTTCATCTTCGCTTCGTTTAATCTCTTCGCAAACCACTCCTTCTTCGGTTTCAAGTTCCTTCGGATCAAAATTTGAATGGAGCATCATGTCGGTCAAGACATCAATTCCGTTAGCCGTGTCGTCGGATAGCACGCGACAATAGTAACAAGTTGATTCTTTATCCGTGAACGCGTTGAGAACGCCACCGCGACCCTCGATTGACTCGGCAATTTGCTTTGCTGACCTCGTTGGAGTTCCCTTGAACAACATGTGTTCAATCAAGTGGGTTATTCCGGCTTCATTTTCGTTTTCGTGCCGGCTTCCGGTTTTACACCAAAGACCGATTGCCGCACTTTTAACGTAAGAAACGGGTTCAACGAGGATTCGAACTCCGTTCGAAAGGGTGATTTTACTGAGATTGGTCATTGATTTTGATTGCGAGCGTTCCAAGACGCTCCATAGAAAATTGAAATTCGTCGCCCGGTGTTACTACGCTATCTTCGTCACCAAAAATTGGTCCAACGCAAAATATGTCACCTGGACGCAATGTGCAGGTTTCGGATGCAAACCGGACTGCCTCGATCATTGATATTGTGAACTCCTCAAAATTTGCGGTGGATCGCTCGACTTGATTTGCCCTAATTGATGATTCAAGCTTATAGAGGATTCCGTTTGCGGTCATTACCATAGCGTCGTCAAGTTCATCTGGCGTTGTGAGTACAGGACCAATTGCAATACCAAGGTCATGTGATCTACCAATCCCAGTTCCTTGTTTCCGCTCTTCATCTTCTAATGACTTTGCGGTGATGATAACTACCAGGGTCAGACCAAGAAGCATCGCTTCGGCCTCTTCAATATTGACTTGATACCCAGATCCGACAATTGTCGCTCCTAGGTAGCACCGAGCAAGAAATTCCGACTCCACATCTGGAAGGTTAATGATTTGACTAGGACCAGTTACCGCGCCAGGATTTCCGTAGAAAAAATGAGGGTCTTGGGTTTGCTCTCCAATGTCTGATCGAAAAATACGAATACTAGGTGGTGTTGGCACTGGGCAAAGCGGGCGAATATCCACTGCTTCGTGGACTGCAATTGCTTCGGTCCCATCAGTTTCGTAGACCTTGCCCGAATATACCATTCCCGATTTTATGATTCCAGGTTCGGACTTCAGCTCAAAACGGCAAAGTTTCACCTGAGTAGGATACCTTGGTCCTAGTCCCGGAACGAAAAAGCTTGCCCTGCAGTCAAACAAATGTCGTAAACCAAAATGGCAAAAGTGGCAGCAATGAAAAAACAAACAAAGATTCTTATTTGTGACGACGAACCCTTTGTTCTCCGTCTCTTGCAAGTTCACTTTGAGCGAAACAACTTTGACGTAACGACAGCCTCAAATGGCAGGGAAGCCCTCCAATATCTCGTGGATGGGACTCCAGATGTTTGCCTCTTTGATGTAATGATGCCGTACGTCAGCGGACTTGAACTTCTCACGAAAATCCGAGGTAATCCTCTGACGGAAGGTTTGCCCGTGGTTCTTCTTACCGTAAAAGCACAGGATGACGACGTATATCAAGGATACAATCGGGGTGCCGACATGTACTTAACAAAGCCATTTGACCCGGAAGAAATCGTTCGAAATGTTGAGTTAATTTTGCAACATTCTCAATAGATCATGCTGAAGCATGTACTTGGCGAAACAGTTGTGGTACGATCCTAGCCTAGAAGGGAGATACCTAGGAAAAAACCATGCCAAAGAAGATTCTGGTCTGCGATGATGAACGCCATATAGTCCGATTGATTCAAGTCAATTTAGAAAGAAATGGCTATATAGTCGTCACAGCTTTTGATGGGAAAGAGGGTTTGGAGAAAGTCAAGGCTGAAAAGCCTGATATGTGCGTACTTGACGTCATGATGCCCTACATGGACGGATTTGAAGTATTGAAGTCATTGCGACGTGAGCCTGAGACGGAAGCACTTCCGGTCATCATGTTAACAGCAAAAGCACAGGACAAAGACGTTTTTGAGGGCTACCACTACGGTGCTGATATGTACCTGACTAAGCCGTTTAACCCAATGGAGCTTGTTACGTTCGTGAAGAGAATTCTTGACGGAAACGATGGCCCTGGCGATGGTGGCAAAGGAAAGAGAATCGAACTGTAAAGCTGAATTCTAAGCTAAATGAATCCCCAGGCAATTTGTCTGGGGATTTTTTTTGCAAATATTTTTGACTTTCTGGTTAAGAATTCGTATTCTTGTGTTAACATACGTTTCAAGAATACGAATTCTCAGAACGGACTGAGAACTGGAATTTGACCAATGAGGGTTACACAACGCGATATTGCAAGATTGGCTAGGGTTTCACAAGCAACTGTGTCTCGCGTCACTTCTGGCGACGAACGTGTCGAGCAAGCTATTCGAACTCGCGTCGAAAAGGTCATCCTGGAACAAAATTATCAACCTGATGTTCGGGCTCAATCATTGCGTAACAAGCGAACTGGGATGATTGGTTTGGTCATCAAGCGTCCACAAGGCGGAATCGTCAACGATCCGTTTTACGCAAATCTGATCGCCTCGATCATGGAAGAACTTTCCGAGACAGAGTTTCATCTTTGTGTTGATTGCCCAGCCGACAATATTCGTCATCAATCACTCTATGATGAAATGCTCAGAACTCGGCGCGTGGATGGGCTAATTCTCGTTGAATCTGAAGCCGCTGATAACCGTATTCAAAAACTTCAAACAGATCGCTTTCCATTTGTCCTTATTGGCAATCCGCTTCATGCCGCAGAAGTCCATTCGATTGACAACGACAATGTCTTGGCGTCCGATCTCCTTACCCAGCACCTAATCAAGCAAGGCTACAAGAGAATCGCATTTTTAGGGGCCAAGTCTGGAATCACGGTTAGCGATGATCGAATTGCTGGTTACCAGCGTGCATTGCGCGGAGTACAAGACGAGCACCTCATTTTCCATTCGGATTTTGGAAGCGAATCTGCAAGGATAACAGCAAAAGAAATTCTTTCGTCGAGCAATCCTCCAGATGCGATTGTCGTGTTAGATGACTTCATGGCGTTGGGAGTATCGGCTGCTTCAAGGGAATTCAAACTGGCAGTCCCTCGAGACCTTGGAATTGCTTCATTTAATGATTCCTCGCTTTGTGATGTTATTGGCGGCGGATTAACCAGCGTAAACCTCAATATTCCTCAAATTGTTCGATTAGCGGTAAACCGCCTTCTGGATATTATCGACGAAAAACCGATTCAAGGACCACGGCGAATACTTGTACCTAGCAAGCTGAGTATTCGAAATAGCTCGAAGCGAAGTGAGGTGGTTCTATGACTTCTCTAGGAGTCATCATGATCGCGCAAACGCTTGGCTTCAAGATGCATCGGTTCATCTTTGTGCCGAACGAGCCTTCGTCGAGCATATCAGTCGCCGGAACATTCAACGGGTGGAACAAAGAAGCCAGCCCCATGAAGTTGGAAGATGACGGCCGAACTTGGTCATTAAATGTTGAGCTGAAATATGGTCAGCATCAATACAAGTTTGTTAGAAATGGAACGGAGTGGCTAACAGACCCTAAAGCTGAGAAAAATGAGGATGACGGTAATGGAAACATCAATTCGTTCTTGACGATTGTTCCGCCAGACTTCGTCAACTCGGCAAAGCGAGGAGATGGACTCATTGCGAGTTCTGCCATCGAGCATCGGGGGGCGCTTCCATATTTCAACGTAGATGGCACAACTTGCTCAATCGGTATCCGTACTCGAAAAAATGACGTGCAATCGGTAACAGCGATTGTAAACGGCAAGAGAATACAAGCTCCAGTTGATCACACGGACGATCTGTACCAATACAATCGAGCAGAGTTTGAATGGAATCGAAAGTCAGACTTAAACTACAAGTTTGAAATTAAGGATGGCGGAACGGTCAAAACCCTTCCATTTTCCATGAAGGCTTCCAACTACAAGCCGTTTCAAGTTCCAACCTGGGTGCAAAACAGCGTCATCTATCAAATATTTCCTGATCGGTTCGAAAATGGTGACCCGCGAAATGATCCCAAAGACCTTGTACCATGGGAAGGGAAGCCAACTTGGTTCAACCGATTTGGCGGTGATGTTGCAGGAATCAGAAAGAGGTCTAGATATCTCAAGGACCTTGGGATCAATGCCGTCTATTTCAATCCGATTTTCAAATCACCATCCAACCACCGATACGAAGCTGACGATTTCATGAAAGTTGATCCTGAATTCGGTACGAATGAAGAATTCAAGGAACTCACAGGAGCGCTCAAACAGAAGGGAATATCAACGATTCTTGACTTCGCCTTCAATCACACATCTTATCGAACTTCACAGTTTGCCGACATTGTCAAAAACGGAGCAAATAGTCAGTACAAGGATTGGTACTTCCCGAAGAAGTACCCCGTCATTCCAGACGATAGTTCTACTTACGAAGCGTGGTTCGGATTTGGATCCATGCCCAAATTGAATACAGTCAATCCAGCCACCACCAAATATCTCCTTTCGGTTTGTAAGTATTGGCTGAAAGATGTCGGTGTCGACGGCATGAGGCTTGACGTTGCTAATGAAGTTGATCCAAAGTTTTGGCGGATTATGCGCCGGTACGCCAAGAGTGTGAATACGAATTCTTGGATTGTTGGTGAGATTTGGGGAGACGGAAATCCTTGGCTCAAAGGTGACCAATTTGATTCGGTCATGAATTACCAGTTTAGGGATGCCTCCCTCAAATTCATCGCCAAGGGAACCATTGACGCTCGGCAGTTTGCGACCAACCTTACTAACGTCAACAAGAGTTATCCAACTCAAGTCAGTCGGAACATGATGAATCTTTTGAGCAGTCACGACACTCCGAGGTTTCTCACGGAATGTGGTGGTGACAGGGATCTGGCAAAACTTGCTGCGGGATTACAGTTCACTTGGATTGGCGAGCCAAGCATTTATTACGGCGAAGAAATCGGCATGGAGGGTGGAAAGGATCCGGATAACCGATGCGGAATGGAGTGGGGCAAGGTCAATCCAAACAACGAGATGCTTTCGTTCTACAAGAAGCTCATTAAGGTCCGTCAGAGTACAAATGCCTTTTCAACCGGAGATGCCAATTTCCTATCCACCGATAAAGATGGGGGAGTCTTCACACGAGTTGGAAAGAGAGATGCGGCGATCGTAGTATTCAACCGCTCAAATCAACCGAAACAATTTTCAATCAGCGTTCCCAAGTCAGTCTCAAAACTGGCAAAACGGGGACTTTTCGACGCATTTACAGGGGTCGGCTATTCGGCACCTGAACGACCCATAAACGTGAATGTGATGCCTAAGTCGTTTTCGATCTTGGTCACCAATTCAATCAGCAATTCTTCGCTCTCGAATTCAGGAGGAAACCTCGTTTCCGTCACTGGACGAGGTTCGGTTCAATGCCGAGCGAATCTTACTAATAGGAGCCAACAATAAAAATGAAACTCAACCGAAGAGCCTTTACGCTCATCGAACTACTCGTCGTTATCGCGATTATCGCGATTCTTGCTGCGATTTTGTTCCCAGTTTTTGCTCAAGCAAAATTGGCAGCCAAGAAAGCATCTGACATCTCTAATCTTAAGCAAGTAGGAACTGCCTCTTACCTATATGGTGGGGACAATGATGACCAATTAGGCGACGTTCCGGTATACAACGCTGAAACCGAATCATATGTTTTTGCCGCGCGACTTCAGCCATACACAAAGAATCGCCAGATTTGGAAGAATCCAGGCAGTGCTTATACACCTGGTTCGGTCAACTATGCTCTTTTTGATATTCAAAAGGCTCTATGGGGCACTTCCTATGCAAAAGCACCAAACGATCCTTGTGTTTTCTTAGGCACAAGCATCTACACGGGTACTTACCCTGCAAACCAAAGATGGAAAGACATTTATCCTGAGACAGACTATCAAATGAACCCAATCATGTGGGCTTATAAGCAAAATGGTTGCCCAACGGGTGGAGCAACTGGTGGCTATTCTCACCCTGGTCCAAACCTTACTTCTGGCCCTGGTGGTGGTGACGGTTTGAATGGAATTGGTTCGGTAAATGCAGAATTCACCAGTGTAGCGAAAGCAATTATGCTGATCGATGGTCCAACCCATAAGAACTGGATCTTTGGCGACACGCTTGGACCAACGGTCTGGGGCCAGAACTACAAAGGAATGTTCACCGAAGGATCCAATGCTATGTTTTTTGACAGCCATGTTAAGCATATCAAATGGGGTGCCCTTCATCCAAACGGCCTAAGTGAACAAAATGATGCATGGAAGTGCGCAAATTGCAGCAATACGCCATATGTTTCACCGGCCAGCGACGCAGGTGCTCTCTGGGTCTTCTGGGGAACAAACTTGGCCAACGCTGGCAATCAGTAAGGAAAATATTGTTCAAGATTCCCTGCCTACTATTGGTAAGCAGGGAACACATTTTACGAGGATAAGGAATTCAATCAATAATGTCATTAATTAGAATCAAGTTACTTTCAGCGGTCGTGATAGGATGCTCCCTATTTGGGTGCAACGCTGGCATGGCACCGACCGGAGCCTCTCCGGAAGACGTCAAAGTCGCATTTGATAAGCTCCCTCTTGAAGAAAGAGTGAAACTGACAAATGGTTCAAGCATGCCTGCCGAAGACAAAAAAAAGAAAATTGCGGAAATGTATCAAAAGGAGGGGAAAGCTCCACCAGAAGATGGCGGAACTCCTGCAGGTTCAGCACCTACTGGTCCTCCAGAGGGTATGGGAACACCGTCTCAGGGCGGACGCTAACTAATATTTAGTTCATCAGGCGCAGTTTGATGCAGCACGTATCAAATTTAATATCAATGTAAAAAGTTGGAAACTATGTTTCCAACTTTGCTATTTTCAAAAATGATGCTTCTAGTCAAGAAATAATCTCTGACGAAATCATGAGTTATTTGATTTGAAAGCCCATAATATCCCTAAATGTTGTCTTTCTTTGATGCGGATGTTGCAAGTCCCTTAGGGTGTCCCCAGAGTCCTTGGGACATTATTATCACTTCGTTGCTCTTTGCCTTCTTTGGGGTGATGATGTTCATTGGTGCCATCCGGTATGAAATGACCTACGACAAGGTTGCAACGTGGTGGAAGTGGTCGTTCGCGCCCCTTGCTATTGCAACGATTCTCGGTCTTCAGAGAGTGGTATTTCTGTTCAACTTTGGATACGCGAACACAGTTATCAATCGAAAATTGCAGTATTGCCACTGGCTAGCACTCATCATTCCCCTAATGTGCATCGGCTCTATCGTTCTTTACAAGTGGCTCAAGCACCGGAATCAAGAGCGCCGAGTCTACTAGTTTGCTAGAATAGATTATGAGCACGACGGCGAACAAAGGAGTTCGAGGTCTTACGACTTCAGAAGCACCATTTATTGAAGACGCTAGGGCGGACGGTCAGATATACATCCACCAGCCCTACGAAGAGTATTCGGAACCTAATCACGAAGCGTGGAAGCAATTATTTTCCCGAATGTTGCCCAAGTGGGAAACTTACGCAAATGTCCATTTTCTCAAGGGGATTGAATCACTTTGCCTTGACCCAAATCGGGTTCCGCGTATCGAGGATGTCAATAATTTTCTCAATCCACTAACTGGCTTTAAAGCCAAGCCAGTTGCCGGATACGTGCCCGCTTATGCATTTTTTGATTGCCTGCGCAACCGAGATTTCCCGACTACCATAACCATTCGGCGCGCTGACAAACTTGACTATTTGCCTGAGCCAGACATTTTTCATGACATCGCAGGGCATGTCCCCATGCACACCGACCGAGCCTTTGCTGACACGTTGGTAAGGTTTGGAGAGCTTGCCTACTTAGCAGCTGAAATTGGATCCGGAATCAAAGATGAGCACGAGAAGCTTCAAAGACTGGAAAGCATCATTAAAGCCATGGCCCGGTTCTTTTGGTTCACGATTGAGTTTGGCCTGATGAAAGGAAAGGATGGCATGAAAGTTTACGGCAGCGGACTCCTTAGTTCGTTTGGGGAAATCTCGCATAGTATCGAATCACCAAACGTTCAACGATATCCCATTCAGCTGGAGTGGGTCATCAATCAATACTTTGAAATTGATCACTATCAGCCTCTCTTATTTTGGGTTGATTCGTTCGATCACTTGTTTTCATTGGTTGACGAACTAGAGATTTGGATGAAAGATGGGCGACTAAATAACGTTTCTCCTGGAGAACCAGCCGTTAACGAAGACGATCTAAGAAGTTTCTTGATCGCGGGGTCGGTAAACTAAAGCCATGCGCGTAGAGATCTTGATGCCCGAGCTTGGTGAGTCCATTCATGAAGGAACAATAAGCAAATGGTTGAAGAACGTTGGCGATACGGTCAAGGAAGACGAGCCGGTCGTTGAGATCATGACGGATAAGGTTAACACCGAACTCCAAGCCCCAGTATCCGGTGTACTAACGGAAATTGCTGTTCCAGAAGGGGGAATGGTCAAAGTATTTGAGGCCATGGGTTACATCGAGACTTCGGGAGTTGCATCGACTTCAAGTCCGAAAGCTGAGACTCTAAAAGCTGAAGTTCCGGTTGAATCCGTTCCAACTCCATCTGCTACGCCTCAACCGGCAAGCACGTCATCAAACGTTGACGATAAGAAGTGGTACACGCCAGTTGTTAAAGCAATGGCCAAGGAACATGGACTGAGCGAAGCGCAACTATCTGGCATCCAAGGATCAGGAGATGGCGGTCGTGTAACTAAGAAAGATATTGAAGGATTCCTTAGCTCCGGCGGCTCTAAACCTGCGGTAGCGCAATCCAAACTTGCACCACAAGCAAAACCTGTCGCGCCAACAGTGGCTGGTCCAGATCAAGAAATCATCCCACTGGTTGGAATGAGAAAGATGATCGCCGACCACATGATCCGGTCATCACAAGTTCCGACCGTCTCTACTGTTACCGAAGTTGACGTAACCAACATGGTCAATTTCCGAGATCACAATAAAGATTCGTTCTTAGAGACTTACGGCGTTAAACTTACTTACACTCCATTCTTTATCAAGGCATTAACTGAGTCGCTTCAAGCTTTCCCTGGAATCAATTCGGCGCTTCAGGCGGATGGCAACATTATCAAGAATAACGCTGTTCATATGGGAGTAGCCGTTGCACTTGGTGCAAAGGGTGAAGGCGGCCTTATTGTCCCAGTCATTCGAGACTGCCATAAGAAGTCACTTATTGATATTGCTAGAGACCTTGACGCAATTGCCAAGAAAGCACGGTCAAGCTCACTAAAACCAGAAGATGTTCAAGGTGGAACGTTCACATTGACGAACCCAGGTACCTATGGGGCACTGTTTGGAACTCCAATGATCAATGCACCACAAGGTGGAATTCTTGGTACATACACAATTAAGAAGACTCCGGTTATTGTCAATGACATGATTGCCATTCGGTCAATTATGCATTTGGTTTTAACATATGATCACCGAATTATTGACGGTATGGCGGCAGGAGCGTTCTTGGCTAGCGTCAGAGATAAACTTCAAACGTTTGATTTCTTTAAATAAATCGCTAAATAAATCAAAGTAAATTTAGTAATATCTTTTTCGGATGAAAAGAGAACTTCTCGTTGTTGGCCTAATCACAAGTTTGATAGGGTGCTCGTCTGGTAGCGGAATCCAAACAAAAAGAGTTGCGTTTGTATTGCCTCAAGGTTGGACCAAAGCAGAAAACGAAGAAGTAGCCTTTGCTGTGCCTACCGGTTGGCGAAAGGGTGCAAATAGCCTGTTCGGAACCACAAATCCGTTTGAAGGCGGTGTTCCGAATGATCCATCAGCACCACCAATGACCGCTGAAGAAAAGAAGATGGCCGAAGACCTGGGCAAGACATTCACCGAAATGGGCAAAGAAAGTGAACTTGAGAACATGGAAAAATTGAGAAAGAAAGGCATCGTCCTTCAAGCCCTTTCTACCGGAAAGCCAACAATAGGCGAAGAATTGACTCGATACTATGTCAAAAAGAAAAGTCAAAATAGCAATTGGACTTGGCCCGATGTTGACGCGTCGGAACAGGACTGCTTTTTGAACAAGCAAAAAGCAACCGAAGTAAAACTACCAATCGGATTAGCGCACAGAATGCAAGCGACTTGGCAACTAGCCGACGGCGCAAACTACACTCAAATCAGCTATTTAGTGCCGAAGGGAAGTGACCTTTACGTGCTAAGGTTCATCACGGTAGAACCCCTTGAGACTGTAACCAGCATTGAGAAGGAAGTCGCTCAGACTTTGCGAATCAATTAACTGGCAACCAATTCTCGAAGGTGGTCGTCCCCAACTTCTTGAACGGTATCGGCGAGTTCGACAAACTTGTTGTAGATGATTTCAAACCGCTCGGGAGTGAACTCGTAACCCAATTCTTGAAGTCTATGCTTTAATCCATGCCTTCCAGAACGCGCTGTAAGAATAATTTCGCTCTTTAACGCTCCAACGAGAGTTGGGTCAATTATTTCGTAAGTTGATCGATCTTTGAGCACTCCATCTTGGTGAATACCACTGCTATGGGCGTAAGCATTTGCACCTACAATTGCCTTGTTTCGTTGAATCAGCATGCCGGTAAGCTTTGATACCATTTGGGAGGTGGCCAATAACTGAGTCGTATCGATCTTGGTAGCCATATCAAATTTGTCCCGGCGAATATACATTGCCATGACAACTTCTTCAAGCGCAGTATTTCCAGCTCGCTCACCAATACCATTTACGGTGACTTCGACTTGCCTAGCTCCGCCAAGAACTCCGCTAAGAGTGTTTGCCGTTGCCATACCAAGATCGTTGTGGCAGTGACAACTCAAGATAGCCTTGTCGATATTCGGCACATTGTCCATAATGCCCTTCATCAAGTTGTAATACTCGGTGGGATAAGTGAAACCAGTCGTATCAGGCACATTAATGACGGTGGCTCCAGCGTCAATGACCGACTCAACTACCTTGTATACGTAGTCAAGCTCCGCTCGGCCAGAGTCTTCCATGAAATACTCAATGTCGTCAGTGAATTGACGGGCACACTTAACAGCTTTGACACCAGTTTCCAAGGCTTCTTCCTTCGACATTCGGAGCTTATTAACCAAATGGTTCTCGCTAACTCCGAGTCCAGTGTGGATTCTTCTTCGCTCTGCAGGTTTGAGGGCTTCTGCGGCGACTTCAATATCTTTCTGGCGTGCTCTGGTCAAGCCACATATCGTGACTCCCTTTAGTTCTTTTGCCAAAGTGTGAACGCTTTCAAAATCACCGGGAGAGGAAATAGGGAAGCCGGCTTCAATAATGTCGACTCCAAGTCGAACCAATTGGTGACCAATTTCTAGTTTCTCTTCCAGTGACAAGCGGACGCCCGGGCTTTGCTCGCCATCGCGAAGGGTCGTATCGAACACAAAAACTCTCGTACTCATTTGCGGATTACTCTATCTAGGATTATACGTCCATCAGGGGTAGACTTCGTGTTATATGACTTCAGTAATGGTACATGTCTCAGGCGGGAGCAGTTCTGCAAACGAAGCTTGGCTCTGGCAACTTGGAAAAGACTTCAACGTAAAAGTTAATATAATCAGAGCGAACGTTGATACCGACTTTGGATTTATGGAAATCGAACTATCGGGGCCAGTTGAAGACATTCAGAGATCGATTGCTTGGCTGATGACTACTGGACTCCACGTTGAATCCCAACAGCGCGCTGTCGGTGTATGATCGAACTCCCATACGATAAACCAGAAGACTTCGAGCAATTTTGGTTGGAAGCCACCGCAGAAGCGATGGACTATCCACTCAAGGTTTCAAATTTCCGGGTTTTGCCAAATCAGGCATCCATCCATGAAGTAGAAACATTTTCCTTTGCTGGTATCTCGGGCAAAGCCCGCCATGGTTGGCTAGCTTATCCGGAAGGAGCCAGAAATCTCCCCGGCTTCCTGTGGGTTCCACCGTACGGTCGCGAATCAAAACTACCAGACGAATATGGAACCCGAATGGGCATGGTCAGCATGTCATTCAACTTTCATGGCGAGGATGCCTTTCATCAGGAAGCCTATAAGCCGGAACGAGGCTACTTTGCGGATGGTGCCGAGGACAGGCATAGCTGGGTTTTTCGTTCGATGTTCCAAGATGCAATCATTGCGTTGAGGATTCTGCACGCCCAAGTGCAGGTCAACGCGGACCAGATTGGAGTTGCCGGTATGAGCCAGGGCGGCGGAATGGCGATTTGGCTCGGAGCTTGGATGCCTTTAGTCAAAGCAGTTTGTGCGGAGATGCCATTTATGTGTGGCATGGGTGATTCGGTCCTTAATTATGCTTACCGGTTCCCGCTAAAAGAACTCGCGGACTTTATGAACGAGATTCCGATTGGCGAACAACGGGTGATGAATACCATCAGCTACTACGACACGATTTTCCAAGCCGAGTACTGCAAAGTGCCCACCCACGTTACCGTTGGCCTAAAGGATCCTTCTTGTCGGGTTCCGAATGTGAGCGCGATGTACGAGGCCCTGCCAGGCAAGAAACACCTTGAAACAATCGATTGGGGCCACGATTGGCATCCATCTATGGTGATGAATACCAAACGTTGGTTCTTCCAGAACTTTTAGTCGTATCATATCTGCAATCAAAGTAAGATAGCAGGATGCTTGGACTCATTGTCAGTCTCGCTCTTGGTACGCACGGTCAAGCCGGAATTGTCAGAACCTATACTCTGCACAAGTTTATGCAGCCGATTGGCGAAGAAAAGGACTTCATTACTACTTCAAATAATCACAGAGAAGTTCAAGCACATTTTAAGTTCATTGATCGCGGCTCCTCTGTCGAGCACCAAGCAACTCTAACGACCTCCATGAACTATGAGCCAAAAACCCTCAGTCTCAAAGGTCTTATTGCTCGAGGTTCGGAGGGCGACATTGATATCGTCGTGGATCAAAACGGCACTGCAGCCACAGTCACACGTTTGAATAAAACATTCAAAGTAGCGGTTCCAAAGGGCAGTTGCGCAATTTCCGGTTATGCTCCCATCGCTTTCCAAGAAAACATGATGGAGACTTGGATTGCCCGTGGCAAGCCCGCCAACATGCCAATCCTTCCCAATGGCTCAGTAAAGATTCGACTGACTTCCCAGGATCGTTTTGGATCGACCACACTCGATCGGTACTCAATTAAGGGACTCGTCTGGGGGCTCCAATCTATATGGTTGAATGCGAACAATCAGATAGTGGCAGTCGTAACACGAGACGCGGAATTCGACCATTTTGAAGCTGTCACTCCTGAATTTGAGAAGTACTTGCCTGACTTCGCTCGGTTATCCGGTGAAGATTCGACCAAAGAACTGGCGCGAGGAATTTCAAATCTCAACAGCAAAGCGGCTGCTCCAACTGCGATTATCGACGGGAGACTCTTCGATGGCGAGCATGTCACCGATCACAGTTATGTTTTGCTCAAAGGCGGGAAAATTGCAGCTTGTGGTCCATGGTCAAAAAACCAGTCGTTTCCAAAGGGAACGAAAATCATCAACGCAAATGGTATGACGATCATGCCAGGCTTGTGGGACATGCATGCCCACTTTGAACAAGCGGAGTGGGGACCTTGCTACTTGGCGGCCGGAGTGACGACCGCTCGAGACTGTGGAAACGTATTTGAATTCATCACAGGGGTACGTGATTCATTGGAGAAGGAAGTTGGTGTGGGTCCGCGGCTCATTCTTGCTGGACTCGTCGATGGCGATGGTCCAATTTCATTAGGAATCAACCGGGTGAACTCGACTGCAGATGCGAATCAAATGGTGGCCAAATATCGAAAGAAGAACTTCCAGCAAATTAAGATCTACAGTTCGGTCAAGCTGGACAATCTTCGGGCAATATGTGACGCGACCCATGCCGCGGGAATGTCAGTAACGGGCCATGTTCCGCAAGGAATAACTACTCGGCAAGGAATCGAAGCGGGAATGGATCAGATCAACCATATCCAATATCTGATGTCTTTCATGCTCGAAAAGGATGGTAGGGAACCCTCTGGCACCAAAGAGGCAATGGCCGCAATGAGTCAATTTGATCCCGATTCTGCCTCGGCTCGAGAGAAGATTGACTTTCTTCTCAAGCATAAAACCGTTGTAGATCCAACTATTGCCCTCATGGAGCTGTTTATGCATGACGCCTCGATATCCGCTAGCTCTTTTGAACCAGGGATATTGAAAGTGCCCGTCGAACTAAGTGGTCCAATGAATGCTATGGCCGCCGGCGGTTCATCCAACAGCAGCAAATTATTTCAATTCTTGATCCAAATCGTCGGCCTTCTTCATAAGAATGGGATTCCGATCATGGCAGGGACCGACCAAGCAGTGCCCGGACACAGTCTGCACCGAGAGCTTGAACTGTACGTGAAGAGCGGAATGAGTCCTATTGAAGCTCTTCAAACCGCGACCACCGTCCCGGCGAAAGCGATGAAGCTCGATGGTAAGCGTGGTTGGATCAAGCCCGGTTATGACGCAGACGTTATCGTCGTGCAGGGCGACCCAACCAAGCATATTGAAGATAGCCGAGCCGTTCGTTATGTATTTGCGAGAGGGAAACAATATGACCCGCCATCTCTCTGGCGGGCAATCGGCTTCAAACCCTAGGCTAGTGTTTTATCGAGTGAATTGCGACGGCAGGCTCTAGAATCTCCATGACTCGGCTTAGCTGCCATTGTGTCGCGGAATCGCTTAGCGCCTTGTCGGGGTTCGGATGAACTTCGAGGAATAAAGCGTCGATGCCGACGGCGATTGCTGCTCTCACCATTGCAGGAATGCTCTCTCGAACTCCACCTGTGGCCGTTCCGGCTCCACCGGGTCTCTGAGCCGAGTGGGTTGCGTCGAAGCAAACTGGCACGCCATAGGATCGCATGACTTCCAATCCGGGCATGTCAACGATCAACGTGTTGTAGCCAAACGTGGTGCCTCGTTCGGTAAGCATGATTCCTTTAGCATCGAACGATTGGAGCTTGGAAACAATGTTCTTGGTGTCGTGCGGAGCCAGAAATTGTCCTTTCTTGACATTGACTGGCTTACCGGTCAATGCGGCGGCTTCGAGAATATCTGACTGACGACACAAGAATGCGGGAATCTGGAGGATGTCTACGACCTCGGCAACCGGAGCTGCTTGATCAGGGAGGTGAATATCCGTTGTCGTTGGGAGACCAAATTTTTTGCCGACGGAATCAAGGATTGACAGGCCTTCTTCCATCCCGAATCCTCGGACTGAATCGCCCGAGGTTCGGTTGGCCTTGTCGTATGATGCCTTGAAAATATAATTCAGACCAAGGCTTTTGCAAGCCTCCTTCATGGTCCCAGCAACATCTTCGCACAGAGCCAACGATTCTGCCAGGCATGGCCCAGCGATGATGGTTAGGGAACCATCGCCGACTCGAAAATCTCTTATTGGAAACAAGGTCACTTAGTTACCTTGATATTCAATTTTGCGGTGAGACTGGATGGCGGGATGCAAGTTGAAGCGTCGCAGAACTGGTAGCTGATGGTGAAATCGACTCCATATACGCCATTTTTTGGCTTCAGCGTTTTAGCAATCTTTCCTTCGAAAGGAATCACCACATCGCCTTCGTACACCAAAGAGTCCATTCCTGAACTCTTCATTGCTTTTCCAGCTGGGTACGAAACCTTCGTCAATGTAAATCCTTTTGTCGACGATTCAAATTTCAACGGGTTCTCAAATTCGCTTTTTGGTGGATTTTGATAACCGTGCCATCCGGCAGGAATAGAAACAGTCAAGATTCCTTTTACGACATCCGTCTTCGTAGCTTCCATTTTGAAATTGAGCTTTGGAACGACATCATCGGTAGCAAAGGCGAAAAGTACGGCTGCGATTGAAGTAATCATAGTATGATTATGAGCGAACTCATTGGTTAGATGCTCGAACATGCCCGAACGTTTCGGCGTAATCGGTATACTAGTGAATTCATTTTCGCCAGGAGTGGCCCCTAGCTTTGCAACGTCGTAACAGTTATTATTTCCTTCTTTTTGTCCTCGCCGTAGCCGCAATCGCGTTGCTGGGAGATTTCAAATTAAAGACCATCTTTGGTCTAGACATCACTGGCGGTACCCGTCTAACCTACCGAGTTGATCTTGCTCAAGATCTGAAAGGTAAGGTTACGATAGCTGAAGCTAGGCAACAAATTATTCAAGTATTGTTGCGCCGAGCCGGAGGCATGGGTGCAGCTGAACCAATCGTTGCATCGAAAGGCGAAGATCAAATCATTGTCGAATTGCCGGGAGTCGAGAATATCGATAAGGCAAGGGAGGTTATTGGCACTAGCGCACGAATGGAGTTCTATCATGCCAAGAGCGTAAATTCTGGCAAGGACTTTGCTCGACAATATCAACAATTACCGAATACAAATCCAAACAACCCTTTGGTCCAATTCACGAGAATTCGAGACAAAAAAGTTCTTGATGACCCCAAGAGTCCGGAATACAAGGAGATGATCGCAAGTTGGAGCCTGATCCTAGCCGGAACTGATGTCAAAAATGCAAGGGCTGAACCGCAAGGCGACAGCTACGAGCCATATATGGAATTCGACGGAAAGGGCTCTGCAAAGATGTCTAAATGGAGCAATGAGTTCTACGGCAAAGAAGAACCGCTCGCAGTTGTTCTTGATGGTCAAGTTCTTAGCATTGCAAACATGCAAGCAGATGCGAGGCTAGAAAGCAATTGTGTCACTCATGGCACTTTCTCCAAGAGCTATGTGCTGAATTTGGTTTCGCTGATTAATGGAGGATCTCTACCCGCGACTCTTTCCGAATTAGGAGCTTATACGGTTAGCCCAACCATTGGGAAGACGGCATACGAAAAGATTCTGATCTCAGGCATTATTGCTTTTGGCGTCATTAGCGTTTACTTAATTGCGTACTATGCATTTCCTGGACTCGTCGCCCTTTTGGCATTGCTCCTTTACACGGGTTTGACTCTTGCGACCCTTAAGTTCATTGAGGCGACTTTCTCACTGGCCGCGATTGCAGGATTTATTCTTTCCGTTGGCATGGCTGTAGACGCAAACATTCTTGTCTTTGAACGCTTCAAAGAAGAAATGAAGAATGGGCGTCCGCTTCAGACTGCGATTGAAATCGGCTTTAAGCGAGCCCTTCCGGCTATTGTTGACTCAAACGCCTGTACGATTCTAACCTGTCTTGTTTTGGCAAGTATTGGAACCGGTCCAGTCAAGGGCTTTGCCACGACATTGATCATAGGTGTTTTGATTTCTCTCTTCACTGCGGTAACCGTAACTCGATCATTGCTTCTCTTCTTTGTTGGATCGGGAGTCGCAACAAATCCTAAGATGTATGCCCTTGAAAGAGACTGGTTTGGAAAGCTTATTCAGGGTGGTGAGAAAATTCTTCCTGTCTTGCAGAAAACCAAGAAGTGGTTTGTTATTTCAGCACTTACAGTTGCCTTCGGAATGATTTTTGTCCCACTTGGTGGATTCAAACTAAACGTTGAACTCCAAGGCGGCACCGAGGCTCAGTACAAATTGAAAACTGATGAGTCAACCAATAAGCTTGGTGAGTCGCTGGAAAAGGCTGGCTTCAAGGGTTCAACGGTTAAATTTGCGGACATCGGCACCGAAAAAATTGCAATCATCTCAGTTCCTGCTGAGTCATTGCCAAAACCATCCGCTAACGAAACATCTGTTGAAGCTTCAGCTCGAGAAAAAGCGAATGCGGAAAAGATTGCACAAGCAGCTGGTATTCCTGACGCACCTTTGTTTGGAATTCAAACCGTTGGTCCGACACTTCAAAAAGAAGTTCAGCTTAGTGCGGTCTATGGCGTAGGATTCTCAATCCTCCTCATCGTCTGTTATCTTGCACTTCGATTTGGATTTTCGGTTGGAGGATTCAAAGAAGGACTCAAATTTGGTCTTTCTGCCATTGGCGCATTGTTCCACGACATTCTCGTGGTTATCTTCATGGCTGCATTCTTTGGCTGCATCTTCAAGTGGGATATTAGTTCGCTGTTCTTAACCGCAATGCTAACGATCATTGGATTCTCGGTTCACGATACGATTGTTATCTTTGACCGAATCAGAGAGAACCTGCGCAAACCCGAAGCAGGAGAAGATCTGCAGCACCTCATGAACAGATCGATCACTCAGTCGTTCTCACGATCGCTGAATACATCGGGAACAGTTATTGTTACCCTCTTGATTCTTGCGTTCTTCGGAACTCCAACCCCAGACCTGAAATTCTTTATTGTCACAATGCTGATAGGAATCATTTCGGGAACCTACTCATCTATCTATAACGCTTCACCGATTCTCTATCTCTGGGATAAGATGACAGTTGCGAAGAAGGGTGAGCAATTCGGATTAATTGGCCTAGCACGAGCGGAAACGTCTCGAATGGCTCATATGCAAAGTGGTGCTCATCAAAGTACCCCTCGAACTGAGGCAAACACGAGTACTGATGGACGAACTTACGGTCAGGTTCGCCGACGAGCGAAGGACACCGTTAAGGACAGTTGGAAAGAGATCGACTAATTTGTCGATTGGAATAACGTCAAAAGAGTAGCAATCATATTGCTACTCTTTTTTTTGAAGGATTTGCGAGTGATCGGGGTCAAGAAGATATGGCAGTTCTGACATGGGATTCATTGCAAACCCTACGGTGCAGCGGGGAACGCGGGAAGACCCTTGAATTCGATTTCGATTTCGATTCGATTCGAGAATTCATATTCAAACTCTCGTACTCTTTGACACTGGATTACTCTTTGGCCGAAGATCTTGCTCAGGACTGCTTGATCAAAGTTTGGCAACACCAACATCGTCTTCATGAACTTCATTCAGCCGAAGCATGGATTGCAAAAGTCGTAACCAATAAAGCACGAAACTACTGGAAGCGCAAACCCAATTGGCTACCTCTCATGGCTTCAGTACCGGCCCCCGGTGAACAAGACCCAACTCTGATCGAATTGCGTGAGTTAATCGCTGGTCTTAAACAGGAATATAGAGACGTTATTCTTTTGGTTGCAGTCTATGGCTACACATATGCTGAAGCGGGGCAAACTCTCGATGTTCCAGAAGGCACCGTTGCCAGCCGATTCAGCGCCGCTAAAAAGCAACTTCAATACTTGATGGGAGACGAATCATGACGAACTTTGATCGGCTCACTGCCTATGCCAAACAAAGAGTAGACGTTACAGAAACTCCGATCAGCCTCATTGTGAATGCGCAACGCAAGAAAGATGCGATCGATATCGTATTTACCGTACTTATTGCGTCAATGATGCTCGGGGTCGCCACACAACTGACAAATTCTGCATCTGTGCAATCTCCTGCCATTAAGCGGATCATACAGCAAGAACTTCTAACGTCGAGGACGAACCAATGAAAAGCGATCGAAGAACAATCGTCGTATTCGTCGTGTTTTTGACCTTCCTAGTTTTCAGTCTCGAGTTGAGGAGCCAGTTCCTCTTCGGTGCTCGCTTAGCAACCGGGCAAATAACGGCAAAAAATTGGACGCTTGGTAGTTCAAACGTCGGACCGAATACCTTCTCAATCTCCGCGTGGAGTTTCAAACATCCTCCCGCACGAGCAAATCGGACAAGAAACGAGGAACTCGGACTTGTCATCGTTCGAGCTCTCCACACCTACAATTCAAAAGAGACCATGAAGGGCCTGGAGGAATATTGCAATCAAAACCCTCAGGATATTAAGGCAAAAGCTCACCTCCTCAGAATGTCTCTAAATGCAAGCGGACCATTGGAAAAAAGATCACCGGACAACGAGAAGGACATTTTGTTCGCCGGTCGGCTCGTAAAGGTAGCAGGTGAGTGTGCGCTCATTGAGCCAAACAATTGGTATTGGCGAGAACGACAATTCCATATGTTGTTTCTCTTGAGCGATTTTGAAAAGGCGACTACTGTTTTAACTGCTCGTCCGTTTCCATCGACATACGAAGATTATGTTATCGACGAGGTCACATGCAAAGAAGAGTTGTATCGAAGCAATTTTTCGTTCTTGCCTAAGAGCGCACTCTTGGAGGTTTGGGGCGGGACACTATTTCCACATCTTAATACAAATACCCAGATTGAGAAGCTTATCAAAAAGAGTCCTGATCCACTATTGCTTCGAATCGCTCAAATTGACCTGGGAAGAGTCATGGCAAAGTCAGCACCAACTGCGATTGCTGCGATGGTTGGAGTCAGCAATATCAATCATGGAATTTGGGGACTCAAATCTCCTGCACCTGGGCGAATCGACAAAAAAGACATTCAGGCTCAAAATCAAGTCCAAGGAATCTACGAGCAATCTGTTTCAAAAGAAGCGTGGGATTATTGCATCCGCGCGAGCAAGAGCGACATCAGACCCCGATTCCTTCGGCCAGATGAAGAATTGGCCGCCCTCTTTGTTGGTCAATTAGGCCCCTTCTTCGAGTTTGCGGGAATTCTATGTTGCCTGGTAGGATTGATTATGATTCCGGTCGGTCAATCCAAGATCAATTTCATCAACAAAGAGGTTATTGGTTGGCCGCTTGTCCTGATAGTCTTTACATTTATCGGATCAACCTGGAAAGATTGGGCGAACCTTGGCAATTACGGGCTTGGATGTCCGCTTCTCCCGCCGCTTTTGTTCGTCCTTTCTCTGATATCAATCTACTGGTCATTACGCGGTGAAAAAGGAAAGCGCCTATTCCCAGTCATATTCGTGTTAGTCGCCTTATGTTTTGGTCTAGCTAGTTCGGCTTGGCAAGCTACATCAGTTATCGTACTTACCTTATTTGCCTTACAGCGTGGAGCCGTGCCACTTAAGCCCTGGACAACCGCTATCGGGATTTTTCTGCTCGCGTATCACGTGGGACTTAACCTTGGATTATCAAATGCGTTTAACGAGAACATTCTGTACTGTGCCATAGGCACAGTAGCACTTCTTGCTGTTTCTCAAAGGCCCTTGGAGCCCGATCAGCCGCGACTATCAAGTCTTACGACTGGAATTGCCTCGATTATTCTTGGAACGGTTTTAACCGCACAATATGACCGAGGCGTTCAACGATCAATGGAGAATGAACTCAAGCAAACACAGCAAGTACGCGAACAATTCGCAAGGCTTTAACCCTCGTAGTCAAGCTCGTGGAGGATTCGCGGGTTTTGACGCCAACCTTCTTGGACTCTGACATGGAGTTCCAGATAGACCCGTTGCCCGAGCATCTTCTCGAGGCCGAGCCTTGCTTCGGTGCCGATGTCTTTAATAAATGATCCATGCTTACCTAGCATAATTGCACGTTGGCTATCTTTGTCAACAATGATTGATGCTGCTACGTGGGCGAGTCCATCTTCACGATCTTCCCAACTGTCGACAACGACTGCCGTAGCGTGAGGAACTTCCTGCCTCGTCTTCATGAGAATCTGTTCGCGAACGTATTCGGCAGCAATAAATCGCGATGTTTGATCAGTGTATTCGTCGGCGGGATAAAGTGGTGCTCGCTCAGGTAAGTGCGGAACCAGGATGTCTAACAACTTGTCAACATTAGCACCTCGGATCGCAACGGTCAACATATACTCTTCCGTTCGGAACAATGCACAGTAATCTTCAACATGTCGAATGACATGCTCGGCCTTCATGTGATCCATCTTGTTCAAACAGAGCACAACAGGAATCTTCTTATCGAGGTGAACCAAAGTCGATACGGTTTCATCAATATCATCAGGTCGCTTTGCTCCGTCGACAACGACGAGAATAACGTCAATTCCATCAAGTGAACCGCGAGCCTGTTCAACCATTGATCGTTGCAAACGGTTGTGAGGTTCGTGGATTCCTGGCGTATCGATAAACGCAATTTGATAGTCGGGCTTTGTGGAAATCCCCATAACCCGCTTACGAGTTGTTTGCGGCTTGCTACTGACTATGCTGACTTTCTGACCAACGATGAAGTTGATCAGCGTGCTTTTACCAACATTTGGCTGACCGATTACGGCTACATGTCCAAATCGATGTGCCATTAGTCTCGCTTCCTAAACAAGATGTCCAAAGCAACATCGTCTTTATCCCTTACTTTCTCCTCGCCAGTTGGAACAAAGTCCACCATCTCAGCCAGGGTCGGTTTTCGAGGTCGTCGCTCGTGCTTGGTGTTTGTTCGTCGTCGTCCAGTTGTTCGTTGGATCGTTCCTGGTGCTAATGCGGCATCTTCAACGTAAGGCTCGTCGTCCTTTGGTCTCAGGAACCACTCGTCGAGCATATCTTCGCCCTCACCTTCGGAAGTCAACTCTCCTAGCCTCATGATCGGAACATCGAACGAACTGACATCAATTCTAACATTCGATTCTCGAATTGGGAGTTCATCCATTCGGAGGACAGATCTTGGATCGGTTTCTAATATCTGACGGATCTCATCGGTTGTGCCAACTAAGAACATGTGAGTTACACCATCAGGTGAACTGAACTTAATATTTGTCGCGTCAACGGCAACCCATTCAGAAGTAAGAAGATTATAGGCGCTCCACTTTCCAGGAAGGGCAATCGTTCTCGTTCCGTCGCCGGTGCAATGCACAGTTAGGAATGGTGGACGAGCATGAATTACATCGTCATGGAAGCTCCAAACATGTGCCCCAGCTTTTTGTGCCAACGCCCTGATGAGGGCAGAATTTACGGTTGTCTCGCCGAGGAAAACGCTCGTCCAAGTTTGCTTGGACTCTTCAACCGAAATATCTCGGGTTACGAAACTTGGCAATCCAGTTTGAGCGTATTCACCCAAAACTGTTCCATCTTCTGGAACCGCAAAGTAAGTTGGCTCAACAACTGATTGGGTTTGGATGGAATTACTTGGAAATGCCTGAGCAAGGATGTTTCTTCGATCAAGGATCGCAGTTCCAGCTTTGCTAAAGATCGGCTGAGGCTTAATTGCGATTCCCGTAACTTCACGAGCTCGTTCAATCGACTCGCGTCCATTGTCGAAGAGGCCAGCACTATAGACCCAGAAGAGAAGCTTGCCATCCTTATGAAGACGCTGTTTAATCGCACTTCGCAAGTCTGGTCGAATATCCCAAGCGTTGAGGAAGACGTAAACCTTGCACTCAGGGAACTTAACTCGGTGTGCCAAATCACTGAGCAAGTAAAGGCCGTAACTAACACCGGCTCGTCCAATCGACTCAAGGGATTCTTCGATCAATTGGCCAAAGCTCTCGACGTTTACCAAATAACCAAGGGTTCTTTCATCAATAAATACGGCAACGTCAGGGTCCTTGCTTTCGACTGACATCGACTTAACTGCCAGCTCTCGCATTGCCTTTGCTCGCTCCCAAACCGAAGCAGCTGTGAGCCAGCCGTTACCCCATTGATCGCTCCAACAGATTCCAGACTGGTGAGCACATGATCCTCCAAAGCCTCTTCGATGAACAGCTTCGAGGGCTTGTGGCGTTCGGATTGTTGGTGCCCCAAGGTCCGGCTCTGGACGATTAGAAAGGGAAGTCTTGAAGTCCTCAAGCGAAACGAACAACTTGTTGTTGAGAACAAAACTATCGATAGGAACTTCAAATGACGATACACCACTTGCTTGACGGTTCTTGTTGCTCGGAGTTGCCGTGATGAAGTCAATTTCTGGTGTCCTTAGGATCTTTCCAAGGGACAGGTGCCCGGAGTTTGGACGGAAGTTAAGGAATGTCTTTCCGTATCGAGTGCCAACCAGGAACCGACCTTCAGAAGCTTCTTTTACTGCATAAGCCAAGTCAGAAATTCGTTTAGCCGTAAGGTCACTCAAAAAGAGGTGATAGTCAACAACTGGTCGCTCTTTTCGATCCGATTCGATCAAACGGGATTTCCGGGGATTTTGGTTGAGATCAGGAATCCTTACAGATTCAAAATCGGCTGTACCGTTAAACCAAGATGCCCTTAGGAGTACTACATCCTCCTGATATCGCTCCCTGACCCACTCTCGAAACTTTCGCTTACTCGCCATCGAAATATCAAGCGACTGGTTGCCTGCGATGGTCCAGCCATCTCGATCTAAATCAAGGCCTAAAATATGCTTGGCATTTGGCAATGCGAGCAGCAACTTCGTGAAATTTCTTACTAAACCTTCGGTGTGATTCCAGAACTTATCGTCGCTTAAACTTGGCTCAGCCAAGTCGCCAAGTGAGTCTCGATAAACCCCTTCCCTAAATTCAATTTCCCACCCTTTCGGTGCCACCAGATCAATATGAAAAACAACCTGCGCGGCGCTATCATGCTTGATGATTCGGGCAATTAGTGTTTTGCACTTTTCAAACAAAGCGTCAAAATGGTGTTTGTCGCAAATTGCTTCAACTCCGATACAGAAGATATGGACCCCAGATTCGGCAGCTTGCTTAATCTCCTGGAGTACTGTGGCAATTCTCTCTTCGTCAGGCGGTGCCGCATAGAACCAGAAATTAGGAAATACTTTCGTTTCTCTTACCAAGGTCGGTACGCCTTTTCTCATGACAATCTGAGGCGCATCGGATGGAATATCGATTAAAGCTCGAGGCGGAACTACCACTCTTTCCGGTGCCTTGTTAACAACCGGTTCAGAAACGACCCTATTGGAAATCGTTGTGCGATTTTGCGAAGTTCTCCCTTGAGGTCTCGAAGTTGGAGCCGCGCTAATTGGTTCTTCACCTCGCTCGCGCATCTTAATCATTACCGTGTGACCATCATCGTCAAATTCAAGAATTGCGGTCGGTTCGAATTCGCGAACTGGGACCGAAGATTCATCATCTCGACGAGTCGGCTTTTCAGCTTCCCATCCATCATTTTCGGTGACTACTTCTTCTCGTCGTGGTTGCCGCGTCCTTGACGGTCTGGACGGCGGAGGGGACGTCGGTTCTAGAGATGGAGCAAGACTTGTATTTCTCGGTCTAGCAACTTGTTCGCTTCTCGTTCGGAAAGATGGAACTGGTAGTTCATCGTCCCACTTTGTCGTATCCGGCTCTACCATAGAAGGGATATCCTTCAAGACCTTTGCCGATTTCGCATCTGGAGCAGATCTTCCGCGCACAGCTCTAGGTGGTGCATCCGAGGCCGGTTGCTTCGCACGAAAAACGAGCGAAACATCATCTCCAAGAACTCCGCTAAGCTCTGAAATCAATGTTTCAGGTTCAACTGCGGCAACTTTCTTTTTTGTGGTCGTGGGCTTTTTAGCCTTTACTTCGATATTCGAAACTGTTTGGTCTAAGGTCTTCTTCCTTGGCATGACTTTGCTCAACTATGTTCTGAACCCACTCCAGTAGGTCCAGGGGTGTTGTAAAAATAAGATCGGGAGCTTCGGCGAGAAGATCTTCTTTTCGTCCGGCTCCATAGAGAACTGCGCCGCATCGAATACCTGCCGACTTGGCGCACTTTAGGTCAAAAATGGAATCACCGATAAAGACAGAGTCTTTTGGTTCGCCATTGAGATTGGAAAGGGCAAGCAAAGCGCTTTCAGGATGTGGCTTTGGCTTGCAAACGTCTGATGAACATACGGTCGTATCGACAAAATCCCAAGCCGAGAAGGAATCCCTTAGGTTCTCTAGTTCTTGCGAATTTCGACTGGTTACGAGCGCTATGTTGATTTGCGAAGTTGAAGCCAATTTTAGGGCTTCAACTGCTTCGGTATATTCAGTCTCTAAATCAATATGAGCCTGGTACCGTTCAATTGCAAATTGGATCATTTCCTCCTTTTCGTCATCATCTTTTGGGCAACAACCAAATCTGGTCATTTGTTCGGAAAGAGGAATACCAATTAGGGCGAGAATTTCAGCGTCATTTGGACGATGACTCCCATATTTTTCAAAGGCATCTCCAAGGCCGGCAACAATCATGGAAAGTCCATTTACGAGTGTGCCGTCGATATCAAAAAGGATCGCTTTAACAGGTTCCGTCGAAGCTGATGCCCGCACCCTTTAATTATGGCTCATTTCGACATATTCTTGCCTGGACCCTAAGGATATTCCAGGACTCTCCAATACATATGGGAGATGGACATAAGTCTTATAGTAGATGGGGGTGCCTCGCCACAGGCTCCACCAGGAAAAATAACCGAGTCGCCTCCGCCGAAAGAAGAGTTTGAGAAAACGCTTCAAACAGCAAAGGAGGAAACTCCCGGAGAAGTCGCAGAAACCGAGCCGAATGCTCAACTGCAAACACTGGACTCCGAGAAAGATGAAACTGGAACCAAAACACCAGTTGACACCATTGGCACACCAATTCAGATTGATCCGTCCATCCTTGCTCAACTTTTGCTTGTTGGAATTGCTCCAATCCAAGAGTCAAAGCAATCCATGTCGGCCACTCAAGTGCAGCCGATTGCAGGACTTCCGACAATTGATCCTCGGAGCAAACCGTCAAGTTCAAGTATCAATTTGCCTCGAAACCTAGAATCTGTACTGGCATTGGAATCATTTCCTCAAGATACATTGCCAACTCCAGAATTCGTTCTCGACCCGAAAAGTAACCAGACGCTTTCTGCACTGATTAGTTCAACTTTTGAAGAAGCGATAGCGCCAAGTTCAACCGGAGAAGCAAAAGTGTCGGTCAATCCAACATCGGTCAATCCGACTTCGGCTCAAACGGTGGAACCAATATCCATGGTCCCTCTATCTATACCGGCACCCGAAAAGGAAATCCTCAACATATCTTCTGTGCAATCCAAAATAATCGTTCCGATAACAGAAGCAGTTACTCCAAGGTCAGCTGCCAACCTATCTGGACCACAACCTCAATCAGGAACAATATCTGATAGCTCAAAACTTGATAAGTCTAAGGGTGTTGAGAAAGCTGTGGCTGGAGTCGCCGTGGTAGCACTAACCGACGAGAATACAGCTGCGATGCTTGATAGCCAAACAAAGGATTCAAAAGAGAGAGAAAAAGGAGCCGATGGTTCTCAACTTTCTAATTCTGACATTCAGCAAAAGGGTGTTACAAGTACACCGACCCAAGATCAGCCTTTAACCGTTACTGGGAAAATGACAAGCCAAGAAAGACAAGTCATGGTCGACACTATTGCCAAAAAAATTGATGAGCTAGCAATTAAAAGTGTTCGCAACGAAGTACGCGTCGAAATGAATCCTCCGGAGCTTGGTTCGGTCATCGTGAACATACGAAAGGACATGGCAGGTGTAACCGCGACGCTGAATGCATCGAACGAACCCTTAAGACAAGCCCTTCACGAATCACGCAACGACTTAGCTGGCGCCCTAGCTGATAGAAATGTTGGACAGGTCAGGATTGAAGTTCGAGGAGCGAGTGCTGATTCTATGAATATGGGACAACAATTTAACCAGGCTCAATCGCAAAACCAAAGTCAAAATCATCACCCAAGACAAACTGCACGGTCAGTCGAAAAACGAGCCCTTGAATCAAATGACCAAGTGGATCAGCCTCGAGCAAGGCGAGCAGTCACGACGTTACTCGACATGGAGATCTGAAAAAATGAGCAATCTCGTTTCATCTGTAAACCCAAATTCATACTATGTTCCGCCAGCACCTAAAAAGTTACCTGGCTTAGATATGAGTACCTTTCTTCACTTGCTTACTGTGCAAATGGCGAGCCAAAATCCACTTGAACCTATGAAAGATAGTGACCTATATGCGCAAATTTCTCAACTTGGACAAGTTGAAGGAATGCAAAATCTTCAATCCCAAGGAGACTTTAATAAGGCGCAATCACTAATAGGTAAAGAAGTCGCCGTGATTAACCCTAACGCGACATCGAAAGACAACCAAATTATCAACGGCGTCGTTGCTGGAGTGATGATCGGTGGTGATGGGGCCCTTAAGCTAAATGTCATCGATGACAAAGGGAATGCAACTGCTGTTGGTATAAATAGTATTCAACAAATTCTGAGTTCTGGTAACACAGGATCGTCATCGATTCCCGCCGACTACGCCTACCTCATCGGAAAGAATGTTTCTGGACTCAATGGTTCGACCACGATTTCTGGGCAGGCAACCGGTATCGCTGTGGTTAATGGTGTCATCATGGTAGATGTTCTTAACTCGGCAGGAGTGAAGCTTCAGCTTCCTGTCGGAAGCGTAACGACCATAAGCTAAACGCCATGGATCAGATTCAAAACTCCAAAATATCCGACCTCCTCAACAGTCAGCCAACTGCTCCAACAAAGAGTCAGCCGGCTAACTTAGACGAGTTCAAGTCGATACTACAAGATCGGCTGAAAATAAGTAGCCATGCTCAGACCCGCCTCCAGAGTAGAAATATTGAACTTGATGCGTCAGCGTGGGCAAGAGTGATGAAAGGAGTCGATATGGCAGCCTCAAAAGGTGCTAAAGAATCGTTGGTTCTCGTTGATGATGCCGCTCTTGTTGTAAGCGTAAAAAACCGAACGGTTATAACCGCTGTTGACAAGGCAAGTCTCAAAGACAATGTTTTCACTAATATTGATAGTGCTGTAGTCGTTTAGCCCTACAGAATATTGATATTCGACCAATCAAATTAGTGGATAAGGCTGGACTCAAGATTAATCTCTCGGGAAGCCTGAGAAGCAAGTAGAAAATTTGCTTCGATTCACACAGACAAAGATACTAAGGGATTAATTAAAATGCTACAAGCTATGTTATCAGGCGTTGCGTCAATCAAAGCGCAACAATCACGGATGAACGTCATTGGCGACAATCTTGCCAACGTCAACACAACCGCATTCAAAGGCTCACGAGTCAGTTTCGCAGAAATGATGTCACAGACCACTCGAAGCGCATCTGGCGCAACTGGAGGTCGAGGAGGCGTTAATCCAATTCAATTTGGTTTGGGTGTTTCTGTTTCTGCAACCGACGTCAACAACAACCAGGGTGCTTTGAACCAAACAAATCGACAAACTGATTTGGCTATCCAAGGTCATGGATACTTCGTGACTTCAAACTCTCAAAGAATGGCCTACACTCGAGATGGCTCGTTCCAAGTGGACGCTGCAGGGAACTTTGTTCAAGCTGCAACAGGCGAACGAGTTCTCGGATGGAAAGCAGATTCTACTGGAGTTATTGATGCTACGAAGGCACTTGGATCAACCGATTACGTCACCATTCCAACTTCGTTAAACTCAGTCCAAGTCACTAGCAAGACCGCCTGGGCTGGAAACCTTAATGCCGCTGCGCTTCCGACTGATTCTGTTACTTCTTCGATTCGTGTCTATGACGCCCTTGGCGGTGCTCATGACCTCAATTTGGTCATTTCGAATCGTCAGAACCCACCTTTGGGAACACCCCCAGCAGGAGGCGCATCAAGCTTCGACTGGGAGGTTTGGGAAGGTCCAGTTGGAACTGGAACTCTCATGGGTTCAAATGCCACTGCTGGAAACGAAAGGATGTACTTTGACAGTAACGGAAAGCGGGTTACGGCATTGGCAACCGGTGTCGACAATATGATCACAGTCGCACCTGCGTCCGGTACATCTTACGCTCCTTTTACAATTGCAATGAACTTTGATTCAATATCTCAGTTAACGGGGACTGCCCAGGTCAATGCAATTGATCAAAACGGATTTGCTCCCGGAGCCCTTCAAACCTACTCGATTTCACAAGATGGGATCGTCACAGGCATCTTTACCAATGGATTAACTCGACCAATTGCTCAGGTTGCAATGGCTGATTTCAGAAACCCTGAAGGTCTCGAGCGTGCGGGCAGTAATCTTTTTATGGAAACCGACAACAGTGGTAAAGCAATGGTTGGAGTTCCACGATCAGGCTCAAGAGGTGTTCTTAATACCGGGTTCCTTGAGCAGTCAAACGTTGATATTGGAACTGAGTTCACCGATCTTATCATCACTCAACGTGGATTCCAAGCCAACACCAAAGTTGTCACGACCGTTGATGAACTTCTCCAAGAACTCATCAACATGAAACGATAGACTTAGTCTAAACAAGGTCTTTGTCTGACCATTAGAAACAAGGGCACCCGGATTGGGTGCCCATTTTTGTTTCATAAGTTCACCAAATAGGTATTCTCCTCCCCATGACTAGAGAGGTTTTTTCAACTGATGATGCCCCAGCCGCCATTGGCCCATATAGCCAAGCTATGAAGGCAAGTGGTAATTTTTACTTTATGAGTGGACAAATTCCGCTCAGACCTGATGGCACCTTAGTAAGCGGAGATGTTCGGGATCAATCGATCCAGGTCATTGCAAACATGAAAGCAGTTCTTGCTGCAGCGGGACTCGAATTCTCAAATATTGTAAAAACAACCATCTTTCTATCGACGATGGATCACTTCGTAACTGTAAACGAAATCTACGGTGCCGCGATGGGGTCTATTCCCCCGGCAAGGTCTACCGTCGCCGTCGCCGGCCTTCCTCGGGGCGTTGATGTTGAAATTGAAGCAATCGCAGTCTTCTAAATGAAAACCGTTGTTTCCATTAGCCTTGGCACGAGTAAACGTGACAAAAAGGATCAGGTCGAAATGCTTGGGGAGACTTTCCTATTGGAAAGGAAGGGAACTGACGGTGACATGAAGAAGTTCGGTGAGCTCTTCCAAGAACTGGACGGAAAAGTTGATGCCCTTGGCGTCGGTGGTGCTGACATTTATCTGGTGGTTGAAGATCGGAAGTATGCCTTTCGTGAGATTCTTGGGCTAATCAAAAATGTCAAAAAAACCCCAGTTGTCGATGGCGGTGGGCTCAAACACACACTAGAAAGACACACGATCGAAGCCCTCAACTCCACCAAAGAAATTGACTTCGCCAAATCAAAGGTTTTGCTAGTCAGTGCAGTCGATCGGTTTGGAATGGCTCAAGCCCTGCATGCAACAGGCGCGTCGGTAGTGTATGGTGATTTCTTGTTTGGTATTGGGGTGCCGATTCCTGTTCGCACTTACAACGGAGTAAGGAAACTTGGAAAAATCCTACTACCTGTGATCACCAAGCTACCATTCAAATGGTTTTATCCAACTGGGGAAAAGCAAGAAACTCGAACTCCAAAATTTCCCAAATATTTTGAAGATGCCGACATTATTTGCGGTGACTGGCATTATATTCGCAAATTTATGCCCGACAAACTCCCGGGAAAAATCATCATCACCCAAACCCTACGAAAAGCTGATATCGAATTCTTGCGGGGAGCAGGCATAAAAACTGCTTATACAACCACGCCAATGGTGAATGGCGAGACATTTGCCACCAACGTTATGGAAGGAGTCATTGTTGCCCACTTAGGGAAAAGGCCCGAAGAAATTACCCCACAAGAATATCTAGATGTTCTCAACAAACTCGGCTGGAAGCCGAATCGGATTGACCTTAATTAGACGTAAGGTAACTTAGGAATTAATAGTGCATAGGTTTGCTTTCGTAATCCATCCCATCAAGCCCAAGGACGCGGCGCGTAAGTACCCAATTGCTAAGTTCATGCCCGACTGGGTAATTGAGCAGTTTTACGGCCGCAAAAAACCATTTGTTGGCTCGTACATCAAAGGGGTTGAGAGCAAGATGGGGGCAAAGACCGAAGGTCTATTCATAATATGCCCTCTAACCCCCGATATGATGCTTCACAAACTTCCGCTTGAAGCCGTTTACGAGAAGCTCATCTATTGTTCGGAACTAGCAAAAAGTGAGGGTGCCGAAATCATGGGACTTGGCGCATTTACGAGCGTTGTCGGTGATGGTGGCATAACGGTATCTAAAAACTCGCCCATTGCCATTACAACTGGCAATAGCTATACGATTGCAACATCCATTCAAGGAGTACTAAATGCTTGTAAATTAGTCGGGCTAGAGCATGGAACCGCTACGCTTGCTGTTGTTGGCGCCACAGGATCAATAGGAAAGACTTGCGCAAAGATGCTCTCGCCATTTTTTGCAAAAACGATTGTTATTGGAAGGGACCAAGAGAGGACCCAAGCCCTCGCAATCGAATGTGATCGTGCGAGAGCTTCTACCGACGTGTCTTCAATCAAAGATGCTGACGTCATCATTACGGTCAGTTCAGCGGGAACCGACATCATATTTCCAGAACACTTGAAGCCGGGAGCGATCGTATGCGATGTTGCTCGTCCTAGGGATGTTTCGGTAAAGGTTGCCAAGGAGCGACCCGACGTCTTAGTTATTGAAGGCGGCGTCGTAGCTGTACCCGGAGATGTCGACTTCGGAATGAGCTTTGGTTTCCCGCCAAAAACTGCATTTGCTTGTATGAGCGAGACCATGATGCTTGCCTTAGACGGAAAGATCGAGAATTTCACGCTCGGAAAAGAGGTTTCTGTTGCTCAAGTTGAAGAGACCATTCGGCTCGCCGACAAACATGGTTTCGAACTAGCCGGATTTAGGGCATTTGAAAGGGAAGTCACCCAAGAAGCAATTGATCGAGCAAGAAAGGCTCGACAATAAAAATTGCCCTTCAAATTTGAAGGGCAATCGAAGGTCAATCAAGACTTTCTTACGGGCAGGTTGCGCCGCCAGCCATTGGTGACGGGTACCACTTTTCGCCATATTGATAGGCTGATGGATTAAGCGTGGCATCTAGCTTCTGATACTTTGAGTGACCATCAGCATAGGCATAGTTTGCACCACCGGTGTGGCGATCCCACGCAACTCGCGTGATGTCATTCTTATCGTTGGTGTCGTTTACCAAGTGGAAATCAGCTTGAGTCTTGGTCCACATGGCGTATGTTCCAGCTCCAGGTGATCCGTTACCGGTGTAAGGAACAATTGTCCACTGTGGACACGGCTGCGAAGGATTAAATCCGCTGGTGCCTTTGTGTCGACCCAGAATGGTACCAGCCGCATTTTTGAGCTTGTTTCGTCGCTCGGTAATAAGAATCAAGTTCGCCGGAGTTTCAAACTGAGTCATTGAGACTGGGAGCCAGTCGTGAGCAGGGATCAAGTTGTAGTTTGGAATGTACGAGTACTTTGGAGCCATCCAGTCACAGTACATTTTTCCACCAGCGTCCAACTTTCCGATATCAGATACATTCGGACACTTGTTCTTTGGTATCTGTGGGTCTTGGTCCGAGTTACAAACCAAAATGTCCCAGTTCTTCATGTAAGGCATCAAGTTGTAAGTCCAATGAATTTGGTAGAGATCACCAGGATTCATCGGGTTTGGAGTAATCGTGCCTTCCCAGCTAGTTTGGGGCAACATGTCGTCGCTGTCGGTTGCATACATGTAAAATGCCGTTCCCGATTGCTTTGTTCCGCTCAAACAAGCTGTCTTTTTGGCAGCTTCCTTTGCCTGAGCAAAGACTGGGAAAAGGATGGCGGCAAGAATTGCAATAATGGCGATTACGACTAGAAGTTCAATCAAAGTAAATGCTCTTCGCATGTCCGAATTAAGAGACCCCATTGTTAACAAGGCATTAATAACAAAAAACCTTAACAGTCGCTTATCACAACTGTTAAGGAATCCATAAGTGTTTTCTTAAAATTGAACTTTGATTGACTCTCGGGCAGCAGGTTCGTCGAGTTCAAAAAGCTCCTTTGCTTTGAATCCACCCATGCCAGCAAAGATTGATCCTGGAAATTGCTCGATCTTCGTATTGAGCCGAGTAACCGCGTCGTTGTAGTACTGGCGAGCGTAGGCAACTTTGTTTTCGGTGCTCTTCAACTCTTCTTGAAGAGATAACATGTTGGCGCTTGACTTCAAGTCTGGATAGGCCTCGGCAACGGCAAAAAATCCGTTGAGGGCAGTAGTTACTTGGGCATCGGCAGCCGATTTTTCTCCAACTGATTTGGCACCTAGAGCCAAGTTTCGGGCTTGAATTACCTTTTCCAAGGTGTCCGACTCAAATTTCATGTATCCCTTAACGGTCTCAACTAAGTTAGGAATCAAATCATATCTTCGCTTAAGTTGTACGTCGATTTGGCTCAAGGCATTGTCGCAGTCTCGTCGCGAAGCAACTAGACCATTGTAAATTCCGATGCATCCGAAGACGACAACGGCAAGAATGACAACGATGAGAATAAGTGCACCAATCATATTTTCAGTTCCAGTTCAAATTACGATACTCCGTTTCTCAGGGTTTCAATTCCTTTTTCAATTCAATTTCTGTCTCATCGGCGGGATTCTTGAAGAATAATCTTGTTCCTTCGACCCGAATGGTGAACCGAGACATTCCTTCAGTTGATTCAACTTGCAATTCAAGTGGCTTGTTGAGGATGGTTTCAACTCTTAAATCTACTTTCTCTGGTGTTTGAACCCAAGTTCCAGTAAAGGGAATTCCTCCATCCTGGAGCAGAAATGCACCGCTGGGTTTCAAGTCAAGATTCACGGCCGCAAAGGCCCTCGACGCCGCTTCGGTCTCAGCGTTGACTTTCCTCCAATCTCTGTCACCTTTCCACTTTCCAGCAAGACTTCGATCTTGACTACATCCACCTATCATAAGACCGAAAATCAAACAGACCGCAAAAGATATACTATGGACAATGCCCGCTTTCACACCAGAAGTCTACACCTCGATGGGTCTTAACGATAGCGAATACCAACTGATCACCGAACTATTAGGTCGTTCGCCCAGCTATACCGAACTCGGAATGTTTGCCGTCATGTGGTCCGAACACTGCGGTTACAAATATAGCCGTCCAGTACTTTCACGCTTTAAAAAGTACAAGGAAGCTATAGAAGGAAGCGGCCTAGAAAATGCTGGAGTTGTTGCTCTTGGAGATGGATATGGAATCACGATGAAGGTCGAGTCCCACAACCATCCGTCTTATGTCGAACCTTACCAAGGTGCAGCTACCGGCGTTGGCGGAATCATCCGTGACATTTTGACCATGGGCGCAAGGCCGATTGCACTCCTTAATTCGCTTAGATTTGGACCTTTAGAGGATGGATCGGCTCCAGATGAAGTAGTAAAGAAGAATCGCTATATTTTTGAGCACGTGGTCGAAGGCATTGCAGGTTATGGAAACTGTGTTGGCGTGCCCACAGTCGGCGGAGAAGTCAATTTTCACCCCAATTACTCGGGAAACCCATTGGTAAACGCCATGTGTGTTGGAATCCTCAAAATGGACGAGGTCACAACCGCCGCTGCGAGTGGAATCGGGAACACAGTTATTTATCTTGGTTCCTCTACTGGCCGAGATGGCATTCATGGGGCAACATTTGCCTCTGAGTCGTTTGGCGAAGATAGCGATGCGAAGAGACCTAATGTTCAGATTGGTGATCCGTTTGCGGAGAAGCAACTAATCGAAGCAACACTTGAAGCACTTCAAACCGGAGCCATTGTCGCAATTCAAGACATGGGAGCTGCGGGACTAACTTGCTCAACTATAGAAATGGCATCCCAGGGATCAGTTGGGATGACCGTAAACCTCGATCTCGTACCGATGCGAGAAAACGACATGAGCGGCTATGAGCTCATGCTCAGCGAAAGCCAAGAGCGAATGCTTGCAGTTACTACACCCGATCGAGCCCATGAAGTCATTGCAGTTTTCCGAAAATGGGGCATACACGCGATTGTAGTAGGTGAAATCACAGATAACGGAATCGTTTCGGTCACTCGCCAAGGGGAGGTCATTGCAAACCTCAATCCAAAACTACTAACAGATCACTGTCCGGTTTATCACAGTGAGCAGACCGTTCCTCAGTACTTTAAGGATGCCGAGAAGTTCGATCCAATAGCTTTGCCAAGAACGGATGGCCATTCTGACCTCTTAAAGCTCTTAGCAATGCCAGATATAGCATCAAAGCGCTATGTTTTTGAACAATACGATCAACAAGTCCAAACTCAGACAGTACATAGGGCTGGCGCGGCTGACGCCGCGACTATATATCCATCCTGCTCGAACAAGGCGTTCTCGGTAAAAATAGACGGAAACGCCCGATGGACAAGACAACATCCTCGAAGGGGTGGTCAGCTCGCGGTCGTTGAGGCTGCGAGAAATGTAGCTTGTACCGGGGCTAAACCAGTAGCCGTAACGGATGGGCTCAATTTCGGCAATCCACAACAACCACACGTTTATTGGCAGTTTGCTCAAGCTGTCGAAGGAATTGCCGAAGCCAGTGAAGCACTAGAAACTCCGGTTATCAGCGGCAATGTCAGCTTCTACAATGAAAGCGAATTAGGTGAAATTCCGCCCACGCCAATGATCGGCATGTTAGGAATCCTTGACTCTCCGGACCATGTAATTGGAATCTGTCCTCATGAAAATCAAACTCTAGCCCTCCTTTCTGTTCCGAATACAATTTCGAATCAGCAAGGTTTGGGAGCAAGCGCTTATCTTCAAGTCATTCACGGAATCGAGGACGGATATCCGGAAGCACCAGTTTTGATTGGCGAAAAGAATCTATGCTGGCTTTTGTACGAACTCGCCAAACAAGGGATCATTTCATGCGCTCATGACGTCAGTGATGGAGGAATTGGAGTGACATTAGCCGAAATGGTTATTGCTTCTGGATTTGGAATTGAAGCTGTACTTGAGTCAGATCATCAACTCTTTGCGGAATTACCCGGTCAAGTCGTGGTTGGTGCCATTGACCAAGAAAAACTACGTGCATTAGCTGGGGAATTTGAAATTCAAGTAGAAATATTGGGAATTGTCAAAAGTAACCGACAATTGGAACTGAAGGTGGGAAATACAACCTACTCGTGGACAACGATGGAACTTGAAAATGCCTTCGAAGGAACTTTCACGAGGCTCCTAAATTAATCCAGAATCCTTCAAATGGCTTAGAATATGAACACCAAGGGAATGAGATGAAAATAGCGATGCGATTTTACGTAGCGGCACTGCTTGCAATCGCAGTGACTTCAGCTTTTGCACAGGGCACGATCGATAATGCATTTAAGCAAAGAGTTGCTGATGCAGCTGGCAAATACAAAGCTGGCAATTCGACCGAAGCCATGAACGACTTTATGGCGTTGTACAAGGAAAATCCTAAGAACGCCGACGTAGACTCCTGGATTGGATTCCTGCACCTTAGAAATAAAGAAGGGAATCTTGCAATTCCGTTCCTTGAGCAAGCTAGGGCCTTGAATCCAAAGGACCTGGAAGTGCTTAACAACCTTGGCAATGCATATGTCTTGACTGGACAGAACTCTCGAGCAATGTCAGCTTATAAGGAGTTGATTAAACTTGACGGCTCTCGATTCCAGGCCCATTACAACATTGGCAATATCCAACTTGAAGAGCGCAATTTCAGTGGTGCTGAAGAGAGCTTTAACATGGCTCTTAAGCTCAAGAAAGACTCTGCTCAGATTCTCAATAATCTTGGGGTCGCTCAGGATGCCCAGAATAAGGTCAAGGAATCATTTGTTTCATTCAAAGCAGCGGCTGATCGTGATTCAAATCCGACCTATGCTCGAAATGCTGGAGCAAGTGCCTATAAATTAAAGAATTACTCCGACACCATTACTTACTTGGAAAGAGCCATGAAATCAGGCAAGCAAGATTCTAAGACAATTCTTGCTCTTGCAGACTCGTACGGCAAAATGGGCAAAACCGACAAAATGATGGATCTGTACGAGAAGTACAAAGATGCCTTCGACGGTGACTTCAACTACTTTTTCAATCTTGGCGTGTTAAGAAAATCTGCTGGGAACATGGAAGGAGCCGAAGCTGCATTCCTAAAGGCAAACCAAATTAATCCTAAAGACGGCGACACACGACAAAACCTCGGTGTCATCATGTTCAAAAAGCGAAGCTTTGATGACGCAAAGTCTTTCTTTGAGCCGATGGACGGAGATGGTGGTATTACCATGACACTTGAGGGAAAACGAAACCTTGCTGCAGCAGCGTCCCGAGTCGGTGACTACCGAACGGCAATGCCAATTTGGTCAGAAATCTTGACTATGAACAAAGACGATCAAGAAGTAAGATTGCTTCTCGCCGACGCCATGTTCAATTCAGGGGACTCAAAAGCTTCACTGACCATGTATAAGCAAATTTTAGCTGCCAAACCGAACAGTGCATCAGCATTGGACGGAATTGGTCGATGTCACCTACGAAGTGCAAGCTATGCAGCAGCAGAAGCTTCATTCAAAAGTGCAATAAAGGCTGACAAATCATTCGTACCAGCGTACAATAATCTAGCCGTAGTTCTTGAGAAAATGAATAAGCGCTCAGAAGCGATTGCTCTTCTCGTAAAGGCTGCGAGTATGGATGAAAACAACTCCGATGTTCAAAAGAATTTGAAGCGGATGCGTGCAGCTGGTTAATTGCGTGTAGCTCTAGTAGTAAATTTGCATCGCTTAGATGCCATCGAAGCCGCCCAATGGGCGGCTCGTTGGCTATTTGACCGTGGTGAAATTGAAGTAATCGCCGAGGAGTCCGTTGCTGAAAAGGTCAACGCAAAGTCTGCCACAAATCAAGAAATAGCCGAATCCAATCTTGTCATCGCATTCGGAGGCGACGGAACCATTATTAGAGCCGCACACATGTGCTCCGAAGTTGGTACACCAATTTTAGGTGTCCATTTTGGTAGGTTTGGGTTTGTCACACAATGCACCCCCGAAGAAATTGGATCAGCTCTTAGCGCATTCATTGACGGCGAACATTCGATTGAAAAGCGGATGATGCTCAAAACTGATCTTATCCGTGGCGAAAAGACAGTTGCCACAATTCATACTCTCAACGAATCTGTTCTTCAAAGAATCGTCACCGATCGAATGTTAACTTTTGAGGTTACGGTTAACGGGCATCACTTAACTTCCTATCCTGCCGATGGCGTGATGGTTTCCACCCCTACCGGGTCAACTGGTTACAGTCTATCCGTGGGAGGTCCGGTAGTTGATCCTACCGTCGAGGCCCTAATATTGGTCGCATTGGCTCCTCACACACTTTCGGCTCGACCACTAGTTCTTGGGGCTGACAGTATCGTAAGATTAACCCTTGAAACAGGTGGAGATGCTGTTTTGAGTGGAGATGGGCAAACTCGGCTCCATCTTCTACCAAAAGACTATGTAGAAATACGCCGATCAGAGCGCACTACCAACCTTGTTACCATTCAAAATGAAGACTTCTTGCACAAGCTTCGAGATCGACTGTTCTGGAGCCAGAGTATTTTAGGAAAAGACATTGAAAACTGATCCCGTTTTGACGATAGAGAACTTGACTGTTTCTTACAAGGTCCAAGGTGGCGAAGTTCGAGCCGTAGACGGTGTGTCCCTTGAAATTAATCGTGGCGAAATTGTTGCGGTTGTTGGCGAAAGCGGCTGCGGGAAGACAACTCTTGCAAAAGCGGTTCTAGGGCTACAAAAACTTTCTGGCGGAAAGATAACACTGCTTGGAGAAGAAGTGACCGGAACAACAAGGGACATGGCAACGAAAGTCGGCATGGTTTGGCAAGATCCATATGCCTCCCTTAATCCGAGATGGATGATTTCACGTTCAATAAAAGAACCTGCAGTTTTGGCCGGAAAACAAATAAACGCACCAGAGCTGATCGAAGAAGTTGGTCTTGATTCCCGCTTCTCAGAAAGGTTTCCGCACGAACTTAGTGGTGGTCAGCGTCAACGGGTCGCGATAGGACGGGCTATCTCACTACAGCCACCGCTCATAATCTGCGATGAACCAACATCGGCACTTGACCTCAGTATTCGTGCCCAAATATTAAATCTTCTGAAAGATATCAGGGAAGAAAAGGGATGTGCCTTTCTTTACATTTCTCACGATTTGACCACCGTTCGATTCCTTGCCGATCGAATCATGGTTATGTATATGGGTCGAATTGTCGAGTCTGGACCAACCGAAGAAATATTTGCTAATCCTAAGCATCCGTATACCAAAGCACTCCTAGATTCGGCACCAACCCTCGACAAATTGATGTTCCTGCCAGAACCACTTGAAGGTGAGCTCCCTGACCCTAAAATCCGAATTACTGGATGCCGCTTTGCATCAAGATGTATTCGCAGACAGAACATTTGCCTTACAGAAGATCCGCAAGCAACCATCATTGGTGAACGCACTCTTTTCTGTCACAATCCTAATTAGGAAATGGATAGCCCAAATTATGCTCGCCAGAATTTTGATCGCGAACTAGCGGAGCTCGAGCACGAGTTGCTCGAAATGGCCAGTCTGGTTGAGCGTATGATGGCAGATGCTTCGCATGCGCTTATCAAACTCGACCCTGTTATGGCTCGCCAGGCGATTCTTCAGGACGATGCAATAGACCAAATGGAATTGGCAATAGAATCGCGCTGTATGCGGATTATCGGGCTACAGAACCCGGCAGGAGCTGATCTTCGATTAGTCGGAGCATGCTTAAAGATCATCACGGATTTAGAGCGATGTGCAGACCTCGCGGTCGACCTAGCCAAAGCCGCCCTCAAAATTGACCACGAAAGCGGACGGAGCGATATCATTGATCTTGGCAAGTTCGCCACGCTTTGTCGAAAAATGCTGCACGAGTCATTGGAGGCTTATGTACGACGTGATCTCGATCGAGTTCAACAGGTGGCCGCACTGGAAAACGAAGCAGATGGACTTTATCGTGAACTTCGAGCCCAAGTATTTCTCCTCATGAGAAGAGACCCAGACTTTGTGGTCGCTCATGGGTGGCTATTCTTAGCTATTCATCACCTCGAACGAATCGCGGACCATAGCGTCAATATCGCCGAGCGAGTCCATTACATGGTGACTGGTGAGCTCGTTCAGATTGCCGGCTTTGCTGACGGCCAATAAGTTCCTAGTTTATTGGCATTGGTTTGAATATAAACAATAACCCTAACCTTTTTTGAGTCATTACCCACCTTGAAATCAGCAATGAGTTCCAAATAGGTCAAAGGTCCACTTTTTAATAACATATGTACTAGCAGGTTCGCTCGATTTCTCTTTTATAACGTGCACAAGTAAGTTTACTAATGCGCAATCGGAGAAACTAATGGCTGATAAAATTGACTCGACGGTGGCTGCACAAAGCCCATTCATGATCCCTGACTGTGGTTGCGGAGAAAAAGAATGTCTCGGTCCTGAGCCAGTACCCTGGCTATCATGGAAGCATTGCTTCAAATTTTTCGAATTCAGATTCGGATTCGTTCCCTTGAATAAGGATGGAGGTGTTGCCACAAATGCGGGACGAATTGAAATTCGAATCCGCTATGAACACGCACTATGCCTCATGGGTCGAAAACAAGGACCTATTGTTCATAGCTTAACATTGCTTCCTAAAGAAGAAGTTCGCATTTACGAATATGATCGCTACCGACGATCAACGTCCGAAACCTCTCGATTTAGTACAAGAACATCGTTCTTTACGATGACTCAGCACGTTCAGGATGCATATTCAAATACGAAGTCTAGTGCTGGTGCATCTATCAGTGCATCAAGTGGTGCTTCTACTGAAGGTGGAGGCGGTATCAACCTCGGAATAATCAGTTTTGGTGGTGGCGCATCGGCATCATCTAGCATCAATACCAACGCATTTTTTAACGTCTCGAATGTTAGCGAGAACTTCAGTCATGTTACCCAGACAAGCTCACTAGCTGTCGAAAGTGAACGGTCAATCGTCGTGAGTACTTTTGAAGATAAAGAAAGTGTGCATTCGACTGCGCGCACGCTTCGAAACGACAATGATTGCCGGGCAATTACATACTTCATTCGAAGAGTGTTTGAAGTCTATTCTCTGACAACTCGCATTGTTTCAGTCGAGGTCTTGGCAGGCAACCAATGGCTTGATGTTGCTGCTGTACCTCCTGCAATCCAAGAATCAATCAAAAAGTATCTTGAAAAAATTGAAATTGGGAATTCTCACGATCCAAAGGTTGAAATTTCGTTACCCACAGATGGCCTCTTATATGAAGCTGAGCAAGCCCATTGTTGCTCGTGCGAAAGTGAAAGAGAAGCCAAGATTCGCCTAGATCTTGAAAAACTCCAACTGGAGAACCTCAACATGCGACTAGAAGCAGATCGAAGGCAAAAGCGGCTCGACGCTGGCGACCTCGATTCATTTGAATTAATTGTTGTTCCACCGCCGGGTCCATAAAACAAAACAGTGCCTGTTCCCAAATGAGAACAGGCACTGTACTCTTACCATTGAAGATTAGTTTTGTCGTGAATAGAATGTAACCCTACTCGCATTCTTACCGCCTTGCTGGATCGAAATTGTCGCCTTTTGGAAGTCAGAATCAATGGCTTGTCCAATGTTGCAGAACTTGTTTGGATTGCGATCTGCAATAGGGAACCAACTACTTTGAACCTGAATCATAATCTTGTGCCCCTTCTTGAAAGTGTGCATAGTTTCGTTTAGCTTAAATGCAACCTTTGTGATTTGTCCAGGAACGATTGGCTTTGGTGTCTCATAACTATCCCTAAACTTGCATCGGAAAATATCTCCCCGAACCATCATTTGGAAATTTCCAAGCTTCTTAGTGTTGTCCGTCGCGGAAGTTTCCTCTGAATCAGCTGGATACTCGTCAATAATCTTGACAACGAGGTCACAATCAGTTCCAGTCGTCTTGATGAACATGTTTGCATCAATCTTGCCAATAATTTGCATGTCGTGGTCAAGCGGAACCGATCGATACGTCACAACGTCGGATCGACTTTCAGCAAATCGTTGATCATAAATCATCCATGCTCCGGGTGCGCCTCTGCTTGTCATGTATTCCCAAACATAGGGAGTTGGACTTGCCGGATCATTAACATAAGATTTCTCTGAAGCGACAGAATTTGGAATCAACGATAACTCGCCATTCTCCGCCAAAAAGACATCTGTAGCCTTGAGACCCTTTGGCGGCCATTCAGAAAATTGGTGCCATTGGTTAGCTCCGGTTTCAAAAATATTTGCTTTTGCAGGTGCTTGAACATCCTTGCCATTCAAGTATTTTTCAAAGAATGGAAACTCAATCTTCTCCTTGTAATAATCTCCGGTCGTTGAACCAAATTTAACTTCACCTAGCGAGTCTCCAGCCCGAGTAAATCCTCCGTGCAACCACGGGCCCATCACCAGAAAGTTATCCTTTGGATTCGCTTTTTGTCCAGATTGAAAGAGATTTAGAGCCCCCCATAAATCTTCCTTGTCAAAAAAGCCGCCAACGGTTAAGACTGCACACTTAACATTTTTAAAATTTCTTGTCAACGAACGATCCTTCCAGTACTTGTCGTAAGTGTCGTGAACCAAGATTTCATCCTTCCAATAAGGAATCAGTCCTTGATAGTATTTTTTCTCCATGTTTACCAGGGTTCCGGCATCCAAGTAGAACTGATAAGCGCTTTTGCCCTCCCGGTCAATAGTCGGCCGTTTGCCGCCCCGAGGGACATCAAATCCGGAAGAAAAATCAAAACTTTCCTGAAGGAATAGCGCTCCATTGTGGTGCATATCATCACCGATGAACCAATCACTCACTGGTGCCTGAGGAGACACCGCCTTCAATGCAGGGTGATTATTGATCGCACCAATTCCTGCGTAGAAACCTGGATAAGAAATTCCCCAAAGGCCAATATTGCCGTTGTTATTCGGAACAGCTTTTGTAAGGAACTCACATGTATCCCAGGTATCTGTGGTTTCGTCAATTATCTCCTTTCCACTCTTAAGCGGTCGAACATTCACGAAATCTCCTTCACTCTTACCCTTTCCGCGAACATCTTGAAAGATGAAGATGTAGTTCGCTTCACCCATCCATTTGTTGCGAACTCGTACACCTGATTGCGGCGATCCAGCACCGTAACAAGTTCGCTCCATAATCATTGGAGATTTTCCGTTGATCGCTTTTGGAACCCAAGCAATTGTGTACAACTTGACTCCATCACGCATGGGAATGTTATATTCGTACGGCGTGTAATTGCCGGATTGAGGATTTGCTGGGCGGGGTTGCTGAGCCTGCAGTGTCGAAACTGCAAAAATCGCAGCTAATGTAACAAAAATTGGTTTCACTTTGGCGAAAGGTTACACCAAAAATGAGCAACCAAAACACATCTGTAAACTCACTTTCTTTAGGCCAAGTATGATGGCTGCAACTTTTGAAGTCGTTCTGTCCACTTCTCAACAAGGCGAATGCTTGACGGTTCCATTTCCTGATCAATATGGTTACGGACAAAAGTCAACAGCGTTGAACCATCCGCTGACATTACAAAGTTTGGAATGTGAGCTCCACCACCAATGATCAGATTTGTTTTTGGATCAATTCGAACGAGTTCGATACTTTCAAAGCCCAAGTCGGGACTTGATTCATTGAACCATGTGATCGGATGATGATCAAACTCTCCCGTACGTGTATTCAAGACCCATATGAAGTATTTGTTGCTGATTAAGTAGTGTCCAACAATCACTTCGGGAAGATCTGAAAATTCGGAAATGATCTCTATGCGATCGAGGGAAGGGAAGTAGGTTGAACCTGCCAGTTTCTTCATCGGCACAGGCTCTAAGAACTTGTCAACTTGTGATCTTCTAACAATGTATAAAATCGGCACGCCATCATTGGCACACGTAAAGAACATTGAATCAGCGTTTTGGTAGATCAAATTCGTGTATCGAGGAAGTTCTAAGACGGCGGCATGGTCAGTCTCGCGATACAAAACTGCATCCGGCACCTTGCCACCGACCACAATTGTCCATTGATAATCACCTATAGATGCCCACTCCGAAACGCCCCAAGGAGAAAACCTCGGAAAGCCCTCTAGAACCGCCTGGATTCTTTGCTCCTGCGATTGAGTTAAGAACTTTGAACTCAAAACATTCGAATGCATGGATTTAGTATAAGATGGCGTCCTTGCCATTCACCCCAGCAATGTGTCAATCCTAGTAAGAAACAGGCAATCATTCTGGGAAAGCCCTACCAATGGATAGGTCCCTTAGGTGTAATATTGGCATTCAGCGGACATGAAGCACAAATTAAGAGAGAACCTGGTTGGCTACTTGTTCATATCACCTTGGTTGATTGGCTTTCTGGTGTTCACGTTATATCCCTTTTGTCGATCTTTCTACCTGAGCCTTACGCGATACAACATCATTCAGGAACCCCATTACATTGGATTTGCGAACTACAAAATGATGCTCTTCCAAGATGAACTCTTTTGGAAATCACTTTGGGTAACAATTCGATACGCACTTGTTTCGGTTCCGATTGTTTTAGTGGTTGGCGTCTTGCTCGCCCTCTTGCTCAATATCAACGTAAAGGGTATCGCCATTTTCCGAACGATCTTTTACCTGCCTTCTATCGTTCCTATGGTCGCTACGACCTCGATTTTCATGTGGATATTGAATCCTCAGGTAGGTCTAGTTAATAGAGTCCTTGCCTTGTTTCATATTGATGGTCCCGGTTGGCTTACCGATCCTAAGTGGACTCTTTGGAGTCTCGTCTTTATGGCAATCTGGGGAGCAGGTGGTTCGATGGTTATCTATCTTGCCGGCTTGAAGGATATCCCGCAATATCTCTATGAAGCTGCCACGCTTGATGGTGCCGGGGTCATCAAGAAAACAAGGATGATCACCTTGCCGATGTTAACGCCAGTTATCTTCTTTAACTTGGTGATGGGTGTCATTGGAACATTTCAATATTTCACTCAAGCATTCATGATTTCCAAAGGATCCGGAGGTCCAGAAGACAGCACACTTTTTTATGCTCTGTATATGTTCCAACGGAGCTGGAAGTACATGGATATGGGATATGGCAGCGCCATGGCATGGGCTTTATTCGTCATTATCGTCATCCTGACATTCCTCATATTCCAATCACAGAAACGGTGGGTGCACTATGGCGGCTAATCCTACTTTCGATCGAGAGAATTCATCCAAAGTGATCGTGATTCGATCAATTCTCGCTGTTTTGGCAATCACAGCAACATGGTTTCTCATGTCTGCGAAAATGCCTGACGCAAACATTCCCGGAAGAACCAAGGTCGTTTTTTGGCACCGATGGGGCGGAGAGTGGGAAGTTGTGGTTAAGCGCATCGTCTCTCGATTTAACGAAAGCCAAACTGAATATGAAGTCGTTCCGATGTTCACTACCGGGACCGGAAGCGAAACGAAATTCATGTTGTCAACGATCGGAGGCGATCCACCCGACGTCATGTCGATGTGGAATGGTGCTATTCCGTCAATTGCTTCTGGCGGACTCCTCACTGATCTGGAAACCCTCATGACCCCAGAAGAAAAGGAATACTTCAACCGAGTACCATATCAGGCGATTCGGGAAAGCGGTCAGTTTAAGGGCGTAACATATGGAATCACGATTGGCGCTGACCTGATGGGCTACTATGTCAACGCCAAGCATCTCCGAGAAGTTGGTGCTGATCCCGATAAGCCACCAAAAACATTTGAAGAATTAGTCGCACTTGGAACCAAGCTCAACATAAAGGATTCATCGGGCAATATTAAGCGCATGGGCTTTAATGTCAATGAGCTAATGACTCAGGCATATGCGTGGGGTCCAGGATTTTACAATAAGGAATCCAAGACTTTGACCATGAATACCCCGTCAAATTTGGCCGCACTCACGGCCCTAGTAGAGCAAAAGAAGGGAGTTGGATTTGACCAAGCTCAGCGATTTTGGGCATCACAAAATACCGGATCAAGTACTGGAGCTTGGCCCTTCATCCCGGGTGCAGTTTCCATAGCTTACGACGGTCAATGGCGGGTCGAAGAAATTCGCAAGTACAACCCTGGCATGGATTATCGAGTTTGGCCGCTGATTCCACCGAAAGATGGAAAGCCGTACGCTGGATCATTAGGTGGGAACTTCATGATCATTCCAACTTCAGCGAAGCAAAAGAAGGGGGCGTTCGAGTTTGTTAAGTTTTGGAGTGGCTTGACCCATCCCGAGCGAGCTGCAGAGTTTTATTGTTGGGGTGGCTGGTTGCCCTTGTCGCCTGATGTAGCAAATTCTCCGAAGTACCAAGAATATCTTCGAACCAATCCTCAATTTAAGACCTTTGTGGATACTCTTGGAGGTGACAATTGTCATCCTTATCCAAACGTAGGATTTCTCCAATATTATCTCGATCAAGTAAATCGGGCAGAAGATCAGTCGAGTCGCGGCTCAGTGACACCTAAACAGGCTTTGATCAATTTGGATCAAACGGTAAATGACGAACTTCGTAAACGAAAGGAGCTAGGATTTGAAGACTGACGGTGGACCACGACTCACGAGAGCTCAAAAAATCGCAGTGTATGTTACGTTGCTAATATTGAGTATTCCTCCGCTCATGCCACTGCTTTGGATGATCACAACATCATTGAAAGATGACGCCCAAATTTATACCAAGGAGGGTTCCGGTACTGCCGCATTTAGTTTGATTGGGATGATCCCTCACCCACCTGTCTGGGAAAACTATCCAAAGTCCTTGGAGTCGATGCCATTCTTCGTTTATTTGCGGAATACCTTGTTTCTGTGTTTGATGACCGTTATTGGAAGCGTGCTGAGTAGCGCAGTTGTTTCGTACGGTTTCGCAAGAATCAAATTTAAAGGGTCTAGTGTCCTCTTTGCATTAATGCTTGCGACAATGGCTTTGCCAGGTCAAGTAACCATGATTCCGGTCTTTTCCTTGTTCAGAAGTCTCGGTTGGTACGGCACTTACTTGCCCCTAATTGTTCCGGCATTCTTCGGAGCACCATTCTTTATATTTTTGTTAACCCAATTCTTCAAAACTCTGCCCATGGAATTTGCTGAGTCTGCAAAAGTTGATGGCGCCAATGAGTGGACCATTTTCACCCGTCTAATATTGCCGCTCAGCAAGCCTGCCCTAGCTACTTGTGCATTGTTCTCCTTTCTAGGTACCTGGAATGACTTCTTAGGACCGCTTTTGTACCTCAGCAATCCAAGTAAGTACACCCTTGCCTATGGGCTTCAACAGTTTCTCAGCAACTATTACGTGAACTGGATGCAATTAATGGCTGCTGCGACAATGTTCACCATTCCAATTGTGATTCTTTTCTTCTTTGCCCAAAAGACATTTATCCAAGGGATTGCGACGACTGGCGGCAAGTAATAACAGTTAATGCAGTACATCGTTCGGGGCGCAAACGGAAAAGAATATGGTCCGATAGACCTTTCCACGCTCATTGAATGGGTACGGCAGGGAAGAGTAAGTCCAGATACTAAGGTCAGAAACGTAACCAATGGCATGCTTCTCAATGCAACACACATGCCCGAGCTAAACGGTATGTTCCTAGCAAATCAAGCTATGCAGGCCACGGTGATCAGCAGCGGATACTTAAATTCTCGCACAATGCCGAACCAACAAGCCGACCATTGGGAAGACTATAAGTTTGTTATTACCATGAGCGTGTTAGGCATGCTCTTGTCCTTGGCAATCGGATATTTTGCTGTAATATTTAACATTTTTGCCCTAAAAAGGGCATGGGAAGCCACGAGAGACCAAAAGCCAATGGCTGGACTGGGGTTTTCCCTTGCTTTGTTGAGCATGCTAGCCGCAATCGTTATCCCTTTTCTCATGGGCTATTGGCTACAAAATCTCATCTCCCCTTTTGATGGGCACAAGAGTAAAATAGGCGGACAAACTACCGATGACAAATAAAGAGTTTTTTGACGAAAATGGCTATCTTGTGGCAAAAGGCGTTTTCAATTCCCAAGAGATTTCCGAGCTAGAAACCGATTTTGATCATATCGTCAGGCAAATCTCATCGTCTGGAGAGAACATCAACGCCAGGTGGTCTGGACCAGAGGTCGAAAGGATCGGTGCAACTGAACTCTTCATCGCTCATACGCACAACGTCCAACAATTTTCGGCGGTTTGGCTTCGAGCGTTGATGAATCCAAAGTTTCTTGCCGTAGCTTCGGAAATTCTTGGCAAAGATGTCATTCTTCACCACAGCAAACTCTTCCAAAAGCCTGCAGAAAAAGGGGCTGCATTTCCAATGCATCAGGACTGGGAATATTTTCCAACTGAGTTGGACACAATGATGGCTGGAATCATCCATGTTAGCCACGCTACCGAGGAAATGGGGTGCTTTCGCGTCTATCCGGGAACCCATAAGTTGGGCAAGATCGGTGGAACAAGTGGAAACAAGGATTCTGATCTCTTAACGAAATATCCGATCGAAGGTTCGACACCTCTTACTGCCGAGCCAGGTGACGTCGTATTTTTTCACTATTGCCTCATCCACGGATCTCTACCCAATACTTCGCAAGAAATTCGAAAGACGGTTTTAGCTCAGCTACACAGTGGAAAGGACAAAGTTGTTGACGGATGCACTCATCCAAATGCCCGACTTACCCTCAGCGGTTGGAATCATCATTCCTCCCGTGGTTCCGCAAACAACGATTAGGTAAAAATAATGCAATATTCAGTTACAGACAAGGACGGAAATCAATACGGACCTGTTGACCTCATTACCTTAAAGAAGTGGGTTCAGGAAGGCCGAGTCTTACCAGACACAATTGTCACCGATAACCTCTCAAGTACTAATGTTGCGGCATCTCAAATGCCGGAACTTGGAGGAGTCCGTCCCATCAATCCTTACGAAAACGTTGCAGCACCTCCCTCGAGTTTCAGTCAATATCCAAGAACAGATGGAGAAATGCCGAATCAAAGCAAAAAAACTAGACTTTGGGCGATCCTCTTTTGGCTTGGGAGTTCTTGCCGCAATATTCACAAGGTCCGGTGGGCTTATTGTTTCAGGATGGAATATCTTTGACGCTTTCAAAGCGAAAAGCGAGAAAGATCCCAATGGCGGCCTTTGTATCGGCGTAGCAGTGGGCGGCTTTTTGCTGATTCTCATTTGGACAATCTTTAAGAATCAGGCTGCCCCAAACTCATAGTCGTCCGTTACGGTGCAAGGCGATGGATCACCCACTCTTCGCCTTGGAGCACATAACAAAAGCGATCATGGAGTCGAGCCTTTCGCCCCTGCCAGAACTCAAAATAGTTGGGAATTAGTCGATATCCACCCCAGTGTTCCGGACGCTCAATTGGTTCTCGCTCGAAAAGCTCCTTCATGTTGGCCTCAAGACCCTTTCGGCCATCAATAATCTGGCTTTGTGGGCTACTAGCTGAAGCAGCCTGGCTATCCCTCGGTCGAGACCCAAAATAGTGATCAGACTCAGTTGTCGTGACCTTTTCCACTCGCCCTTCTACTCGTACTTGCCGTTCAAGAGTGCCCCACCAAAAACAGGCTGCGGCATGGTCATTCTCAGATAGATCGCTCCCTTTTCTACTTAAATAATTCGTATAAAAGATCAAACCGGTGTCAAGCCCTCGTAACAAAACTACTCGAGCAGAAGGGTGACTTTCGGCATTGACTGTGGCAAGAGTCATAGCACGAGGCTCGATTGCTCCGGCTTTTACAGCTTCCTGTATCCATTCATGAAGCTGGGTAAAAGGTGAACCATTGAGATCCTTCAAATCAAGTTTCCCAGACGTATATTCCGATCGTCCGCCATCAAACATTGTCATACCCAGAGTCTAACCGATTATCTGTAAGCTAAAATCATTGGGTGCCTGAACTGCCAGAAGTTGAAACTGTTCGACGAACGATTGAGCAAGCTCTCGTCGGAAAGAAGATCGTCGAAGCTGAGATTGTTCCTGATGAAATCGTTTTAAAAGGCATTCCAAATACCCTAGTTCACGATACGATTCTGAATCGTACTATTACTGCCGCCGGAAGAAAAGGGAAGTACTTTTGGTTCGAGTTGGATGAAAAGCCTTGGCTATTTGCGCACCTCGGCATGGCGGGTTGGCTAAGGGAAGTTGGGGAACCCACGATTCGCCTACGAGAACACGGAGAAGCACCAATGGAAGATGAAACTGGTCGACCAAGATTTCTCAAAATGATGCTGACCGCTGAAGACGGTCGCAAAATAGCTATGACGGATGGTCGTCGCTTATC
>JBAXBU010000006.1:0-81620 GCA_037141835.1 Armatimonadota bacterium
CACCAGATAGAGGCAGCGTCTTTGCTGTATTTGCTGATCTAGCCAAAAAGGGTCTTGGTGGTCGACTTGGAGACGGAAAGCAATTTGTGTCTTGGATTCACGAAAAGGACTTTGCTGCGGCAGTATCGTTTCTAATTGAACATGACGATATTTCCGGTGCCGTCAACCTCTGTTCTCCAAATCCTTTGCCCCAAGCTGAGTTCATGAAAATCCTAAGGAAAGCAGTAGGAGCACCTTTTGGCTTCCCTGCCCCTGCTCCGCTGGTAGAACTAGGAACACGATTGATGCGAACTGAAAGTGAATTGGTCCTCAAAAGCCGTCGAGTCATCCCTACAATTTTGCTTCAAAACGGATTCGTATTTCAGTTTCCAACATGGAATGAAGCTGTGATCGATTTGGTCAAGTTGCTCAAATAATCTTATTGCCGACTGCAAACTGTCAACTGCAAGCTATCTTCAGTTCTGCCCAACCCACTCTGGTTTGGCAACCGATTTCCATCGATTTCGAACTTCGTCGAGTGTCATCTGATCCAATGCTCCTTTTATGGCAATCAAAGAATTCGTTGACCAACGTTCAGGTTTCGATGCACCGACGATTGCAACGTGAATATCTTGGGACAAAGTAAATCGTAAGGCGAGATCAAACAAATCAGGAAAGACAAATTTCAACTCCTGAAGCCTTCGCCAGTATTCCTCTCCGTAGCCCGCCAGTTCGGCTGATTCATGTTTCCAAGCCACGTTTGCCACAGGACGCTTGGCGACTACTCCCATATTGCGTTCTTTTGCCAGCGGAAGCGTTAAGTCAATGCATTCTTGGTCAGCAATATTGCAGCTCGTTTGAATTGCGTCAAAAACCCCTAGTTCGATAGCATGTTTGGCAGTGATACCATCACCGCTATATCCGATATAACGTACTTTTCCGGCTTGTTTGGCGTCTTGAACGACCTTAATTGCATCGCCTTCTTCCAGCGTTTCGATTGAACAAGAGTGAAGTTGAATCAGATCAATTCGATCGGTCTTGAGCCTAGCTAGGCTTCGATCAATGGATCGCCGGAGCATATCTGGTTCCCAATCCTGTCCCTCTAGCCCCGATGTATGTCCGCATTTGGTAAAGAGATAGAAATCGTCCCGACGGTGACCAACTGCGATGCCAATTTTTTCTTCGCTGTCTTTATAACATTCACCGGTGTCGATGATGTTCATGCCGTTGTCAAGGACTTCATTGAGCATGTAGGTCACCTGGGCCTGTTCAACGCAGTTAAAGCCAATTTCCGCTCCACCGAACCCAAGAACCGATACCTGCATATCGGTATTGCCAAATTGTCGCTTTTCCATATTACAAACGTTACCTACTCCGGTACGTTCGAAACTGGACGCTTTAACTCAAACAGTTCCAGCTCCATACCATAAAAATCGCTAGATAATCCTAAGTGGGTCATGCCAACATTCCTTGCGACTTTTTGGGAAGCAGCATTCTCAGGATAGACCACCGCCAAAACTCGGGGCAAATTGGGATCCATTCGGAATCCGTATTCAGCAACCGCTAAACCTGCTTCGGTTGCGTAACCATAGCCCCAGGCCTCAGGATCCAAGTGCCAACCGATTTCAATTTCCCCGGATGGTTCTAGTTCAGCAGTCGGGAGAGCTTTGCACATGATCGTCCCGATGATCCTCTCGTCTTTCTTCCGCACGAGAGCCCAAGTTCCTTGACCTGCTGGACGCTTCGCCTGATTGGCAACCCATCGCTCCAGCATTTCTTGAGCTTCTTGTAAAGTTTCCAGCGATTTTGGATTGCGACCAAGATACCGATTCACTTCTGGCTTTCGATAAATATCGAAAGCAGTTTCTACGTCATCGAGATTATACGTGCGAGCGTAAAGTCGGTCAGTTTCAAAAACCATTGGAGTTATCTGATTGAAGAAATAAATCCTTCGGCTTCAGGACCAAATTCAACCAGTCGTCGGTAAAGTGTCAACTGGACCATCGCCCTTGTCTTGTTCAAATCTTCAAGATCGCCTTCGCCAAGCTTAAAGTAAGTGTCTCCCTTCAGATAGTCGGTCAAAAACCGAAGACCAAGTTCGAGAGCAATTGCTTGAACAGCAGGAACCATCATTGAAACTTCCTGGTTGGTGATTTCCTTGGCAGACTTCAAGAATCCCTCTGCCACCGCCTTGTAGACTTCTTCATCAACCGAAACTTTGGTTAGGTCTGTTTCCTTTTCGCCGGCAACGTTGACCAATGAACGAATCATATCGCCCCAATCAGCAAGCCAGGTAAACGGCATGATCGTATCTAAATCAACCAGTGCCTTCACTTGCCCCGTATTGGTGTCAAACAAGAAATTCTCAATCTTTGTGTCACCGTGAATGAGGGTATTCCGAATTCGACCTTGAGCAACCGCAGTCCAAAGTGCCATTGCAAAAGGCTCTTGTTCTTGGACAATTGAGATATATGGCGCCAACTCAGGATCATTTAAGCGACTTTGAAATTCCTCATCCGGAAGAGCCACCAAGAAGTGTGGTCCCATTGAGGTTCTTAAAATTGGATCATCGGGCAATAGTGCAGCCGCATCGCCAAGTGATCTATTTCCGGCAATGACCGAATGGAATTGGCGGTAGTAGAGCCCAGTGTCTCGGTATCCAGGCAAGGAACCCTCAACTGATTGAGGCTTAATCGACGAAGTTAAGTCGGAGTAAATTGCAAGTCCACGTCCGACCTCCGAAGCCATCCTGAGTTGCTCTTCTCTTGAATCAATCTCGCTCAAACTCTTATAGGAACATGAGTCAGGGATCCGGACCATCATTCGCCAAACCGACCAGCCGTGTTCGTCCGTAAGATCTAAAAAATCTCTTCCAGCTTTAGTCGGAACAAGGTCAATTGGAACCCAGCCTTCAATCGGAGTCTCCTTCAGCGATTCATGTTGGGCAGCGATGCTGGATGCCATTCCCTGCATGACCCGATAAGGCATTGCAAAGACATCGGTGTTTACTTTCTGTAGCAAATATTCGCTTCCGCCGGCTAAAACCTCATAGGTATGGAGGTTGATGTTTCCCCTACCAGGGAATGGAGCAACATTAATGTCTCCGGAGACTTGGAATTGTTCAACAACCCAAATAATATCGCCAATCGAGTAATCCTCGTATGCACCCGTAAAATGCGATGGTCTGCCCTTAATGACTGCCTTGTCCGAAAGTAGCTGGTCTTTCACGTTATCCTTAACATCGAAGTTTGTTAAACTTTGAACAAAAAAATCATACCATGAAGGTTCAATTATTGTAATCCTTGCCTAAGGATTACACAGAAATACTAGCATCGGACATTCTTACGTTTGATCCCCAATTTACCGGAGCCTTCAAATTTCGAAATGGCATCGCTCGCTACCTTTGTCTTACAGTCAGTATCACCCATATCGACCGTTACCGCTCCAACTGACTTAGCTACTTCTTTCGCTTTATTGTTTAATGGCAATACATAACAACCAACCGTAATCAGGAACGTGTTCATGGCTGACTTCGTACGATTTCTTGCCCCGTGTACATCTCTCTGCACCATGTCCAAGAGTTTTGATACTTTGTCCAAATCGAGTTTCTCGTCCGCAGTAACCGTAACAATTCCAGACAACGTAGACCAACCTGAACATTGGGTCATTTCATCGTCAGAAGCAATCCATTCGAGGGCAAGGTTCCAGCCATCTTCATTCTCGATAGCTGGCCATGCTACAGAATAATTTGCGATCACCACGATTCCATGACTACCTTTAACCCATGATTGAAGCTGATCTCGGGTCATTTTGGCCCCATCTATAACAATGCCCGCCAAATACATGGCATCCATGTTCCCGGTTGAAAAAAGCTGGAGGGCCAACTCCTGCTGCCCTTTGATCGATTTCGCAATTGCCTTAAGGTCAGGATTACTGACTCCAAAGGTTCGATCCGCCGGTATTCCATGTCGAATAAACGTCTTGCGATAGCTTTCTTTTCCGCAAGCCTTGAGTTCATCCATTACCGATTCAACCGTTTTCATCATGATGAAATTTTACTTGAGTAATTCGCCGTGAAAATTGGAGTCGAAGGTAAACTCCCGGCAATGCGCGTTGCCGATTGGGCTCGCCAAGTACCCGAATTAATCTCCGAACCGTTCGAGACACTCAATGGATCAGTCTGCTGGAGCAGCCTCCCCAATGAAGCCCGAGCGGTGTTTGTTGCGTCTTCTTATATCAAATCGAAGCAAAAGATTCTGATTGTGACCGGGAGCTATGATCGTGCCTTGGCTTGGCAAGCAAAATTGGAGCTTTGCGGTGTTCCTCACCTCGAGATTTACCAACTACCTAGCGGCTCTTCCGCCCTCTTTGAGGATGCAACTCAAGAACACACCGCATTGTCAGACCGGCTTGGCGCATTAAGAGCTTTGGCTGAATCGGAACCAAAGATTGTCATTGCTTCCCCGCAATCCGCTCTTGAGCGAACTTTACCTAAGGACATGCTCCTTGAGTCATTTGTTACTCTTAAGCCGGGTGACTCAATTGACCCAACAATTGTCACCGATACTCTAAAGAAACTCGGATATGACGAACAAGAGCCTGTCCGCCAACCGGGAGGATATAGTCAGCGAGGTGGCATCATCGATGTCTGGCCAAGTGGATATGAACAGCCAATAAGAATTGAATGGTTTGATACAGACATAGAATCACTGAGGTCATTCGATAGTAATACTCAGCGATCAAGTGGCGTCATTCCCGCTCTCTCACTTTCCCCTAGCCGAGAAGTTCTCTTTACTGGTCATGAGGACGAGCTACAATCCGAGCTCCTTCGCACCCTTGAACGGGAAGAAGCCCAATTAGACGAAGAAACCGCATCCAGACTTCGTGACTTGGTTGAAGCCGACGCTCAAGCGCTGAGCCATCGACAATTCTTCGATCGGTTAGAGCTCTATCGACCGATGCTGTTTCCTGACTCTCAATGTGCGGTCGACTTCCTCGATGAAGAAAGTCTTCTGGTTCTTGATGAACCCCTAGAGCTAGAAGCTATCGGTAATCGTGCAGAAGAAGAACTAAGCCAAGGTCTTGAAGCAAGAGTCAAGCGCGGTGAAATTCTTCACAGTACGGCGAACGATTATTTTTTGCCAGTCGAGCACTTTGATTCGCCAGCAAACAAATTAGCATTGACATCAATGAATGACTTGCCAAGGTGGCTTAGCATTCAAAGCACAACCGACATCGGCGGAGCTTCGCTGGAACCGTATCGTGGAAGAGGAGATGCTCTAACCGAAACTTTCAAAACTTGGCGGGAACAGAATTTCACAGTAGTTTTCTGCACCGATCAGCCCAATAGAGCAAAGACTGTTCTTGCTCAAATAGAAATTCACCCAAGTGACGATGGCACAGGACCAATTCAACTTTGCCAAGGAAATCTTGGTGGGGGCTTTGTTCTACCGCACGAAAAGGTCGCTCTAGTTTCCGACGCGGAACTATTTGGTGTCGCAAGGCTCAAACTTCCGCAAAGGAGATTCCAAGAAGGTGCACCTATTGCAACTGTTCTTGACCTCAAGCCGGGCGACTATGTCGTTCACATCAATTTCGGAATAGGAGTCTTTCGAGGCTTGATGAAGAAAGAAATTGAGAACGTCGAAAAAGAATTTCTTTACATTGAATATCAAGCTCCCGACAGACTTTACGTTCCAGCCGACCAACTGGATCGAATTCAGAAGTATCTGAATCCTGGAGATGTCCCACCGAAACTCAATCGGCTAACAGGAGGTGAATGGCAGAAGACCCTGGGAAAAGCCAAGGAGGAGGCCCGAGCGTTCGCCCGGGACCTCGTGAAACTCTACGCGACTCGCAAGAAGGTCGACCGGCTCCCTTACGGCCCGGATACTCCCTTTCAAGCGGAGATGGAACAGACGTTCCCGTGGATGGAAACTCCGAGCCAACTTAAGGCGATCAAGGAAGCCAAAGCTGATCTTGAACTTCCCTATCCGATGGATCGTCTTGTTTGCGGAGACGTTGGATTTGGCAAGACCGAAGTCGCAATTCGAGTTGCGTTTAAAGCAATCCAATCTGGTCGTCAAGTAGCAATTCTTTGTCCAACGACAATTCTCAGTGAGCAGCACTTCCGTAATTTTGAGGATCGTCTCTCATCGTTCGGTACCAAGATAGCGCTCATTAATCGATACACGCACACGGCGGCTCGGCGTGAAATCCTAGAAGGCTTGAAGGATGGCTCCATCGAAATAGTTCTGGGAACTCATGCCCTTTTAGGTACGGGGATCGAATTTAAGAATTTGGGTGTCGTCGTTATTGACGAGGAACAGAAATTTGGTGTCAAGCAAAAGGAAATGCTAAAGCAACTTCGGTCCGAAGTAGACGTGCTTACGCTTTCCGCAACACCAATACCGAGAACGCTCAGCATGGCGCTGATGGACATTCGACAAATGTCTTTGATCAATGATCCACCGCCCGGAAGACTTCCGGTAAGAACATTCGTTCGCCCTTACGCAGGAGAAGTTGTTCGTGAGGCAATCCTCCGAGAACTTGCCCGTGGCGGTCAAGTTTTCTATGTTTATAATCGCGTTGAAAGTATCAATCACATTTATGAAAAGCTAAGAAAGCTCGTTCCAACGGCGCGAATAGGAATTGGCCACGGTCAAATGAATGAAAAAGAACTTGAACCGGTAATGGTTGGGTTCATTAAAGGCGAGATCGATATTCTGCTGAGTACGACAATTGTTGAAAGTGGCCTAGACATTTCTAACGCGAATACCATGATTATTGAAAATGCTGATCGTCTTGGACTCGCTCAACTGTATCAACTACGAGGTCGGGTTGGTCGGTCCGATCGGCAAGCCTACGCCCTCTTCTTACATGGCAAAAATCTCGATTCAACGATCATTGATCCCAAAGAAACTCAGGAAGAATCGTACGGGAATTCAAAAAAGAAGACCATGTCGGAAAACGCTTTGGCTCGGTTAAGGGCTCTACAAGAATTCTCATCGCTGGGGTCCGGTTATTCGCTGGCCTTTCGAGACCTTCAGATCAGAGGAGCGGGCGAACTATTGGGCGCAAAGCAGAGCGGAACCATGGTCCAAGTTGGTTATGAACTCTATACTCAATTAATCAATGAGGCCGTCTTTGCCCTCAAGAACTCAGTCGACGGCGAATCAAATGCTGGAGATCCTGGCAAGGACCCATTAGAATCATTGACTCCGCTTCCAGTGTTTGAAGTTCCAGTGATTGCGCTTTTGCCCGACACATACATTCAAGACCACGCCCAACGGCTTTACTATTATCAACAAATGATGTCTGCGAGAGATCATGCTAAACTTGGCGAAGTTCAAAGTGAAGTGGAAGATCGTTATGGTCGTTCTCCCCATACTGTGAGCAACGCCTTTGCCATTATGTCGTTGCGAATTTCGGCTCACTCCCTTGGAATCGATAAATTGGATGCTCGCCAAGGTCGAATCGCTTGTTCATTCAAACAAACAGCGGACGTTCCTCCAAGATTGTTCACGATGATTCCCAAATACAATAAATCAGCCTACATGACGCGAGACACATTTATTTGGCCGTTCGGTAGCCCACCAATTGAAGCCATCGAAGACATGTTTCGGGCAATGGCTGAGTGCTTTGCTCAGATCGAACATCATCGCCAAATGATCCCGCAATAAAACTTGGAAAAATGCCCTGAGGATGGACATTTGAGATTCCAACTATTATTGAGGGATACCAATGATACTCAATAGCTTAGCTACATGGAAGGACGTTTTTTTCAAGCGAGGATGGATCGACTCTGATGGTCAAGTTCAACAACCTGTGAACGCTCGCCAAGCCACAATTCAGCTAGGAACTATGGAATATAAGCTATCTGATATCTCTGGGCATGACGAGGACACCATCGAATTTACAAAAGGAAGTCTAATTGACACCTATTTGTGGAGCCAAATCACCCGCGTCACCGTCTTTAAATCGTAGCGATTGAGTTGTCATGACTCAATCCTTCGAGTTGGACAACTGTGGAACGATACGATGTAGTACTGCCTTCTGGCGGCAGAATAGATGATCACTTTGCGCGAGTCGCCCTGACCCCATATAAAGCGCTCATAAAAGTCAAAGACTATATGTTGGGTTTCAGAGTGCTTGAAGCCGTCAACGATTCAGGACGCCTCGGCCGCATCATTTTGGTGGCACCCAAAGAAGTTCAGGATGCCTTTGGCATTCGAGTTCCAAACAAGCTCAACGATACCGGCGACCTTACCAAAAACCTCGCAATGGCAATCCGTGAGCTCAAAAGCATGGGAGATTGCACATCTAGGGTCGTTATTCTTACCACCGACTTGCCATACATCCAAGGCAAGCATATTCAAGCATTTCTAGATGCTTGCCCGGAAGACGCCGATATCTGTGTTCCTCTGATTTCAAAGGATCAATACTTAGATCGCTTCCCAAGTGCATCGGGAACATTCTTTAAACTAAAGGATGACCAGTGGACTTTGGGCTGTATCTATTTGATCAAGCCCGACGTGTTCCTCCGAGTCCTTCCCGAAGTTGAAAAAGCCGTAGCAAACCGTAAAAACAAGCTAGCGATGGCCAAACTTTTTGGCGGTGGGTTTGTCTGGAAATACTTAACCAAGTCAATCACATCGGCTGAAGTAGCTCGAAAGGCGGAGACCATTCTTAGTTGCAGAATCGCTTTGGTTAAGAATGGGCCTGCTGAATTTGCCTATGACGTTGACGATATCAACGATTACGAATACGCACTTCACGATAAATAGGGCAAACTAGCTTTTGGCTAGCGTCAAATATGGAATCCAATAAGCCTAGGTTAGAACAGGACGAACTTGCGTCCCCGTACGGTAATCGCCCACTGACTTTGTGGGAGCATATCGTTATTTCAGGGTTCTGGTTTGCATCAAACTTTCATTGGGGAGCTTTGCTCCTTATTCTCCTTCCAGGAGACATGAGGGTCCTTGCAGGACACAATAAGGCTCAAATGCTTGGTTGGGTAACCATGTTTGGAGCTTTTCCCGCGCTGATCGTTCCTCTCATTTCCGGCGCGATGTCGGATCGATGTTTAAGGCCCGAAGGTAGGCGCAAACCCTTCATGGCAGTTGGTGTTTTCATCAATATGCTTGGCTTGGCTGCCATGGCATTTTCAGTCATCAGCCTAAAGTCGCTTCCAGCTTACTTTTGTAGCTACGCGTTGGTGCAAATCGGCAATAACATCGCCTCTGGAGCCTATATGGGCGTAATTCCTGATGTAGTTCCAAAGATAGAACATGGGAAAGCGTCCGGATTCATGGCTCTGATGTCTCAGCTCGGTACTCTCTTTGGTGCCATTGGCATTGGAATGGCAATTCCGTCCAGCGCGGTTGCTTTGCGTTACGGTGTAATTGGATTGGTTCTAATGATCGTTGGAATTCTTTCCTATCGAGGAATAAAGGAAAATCAACTCACTCATGCGGAACCTTTTGACCTCCGTTCGTACCTCCGATCACTATGGATAAGTCCTAAGGAGTATCCGAACTTTGCATGGGTTTGGTTTACTCGTTTCTTAGTCATGTTGGGCTTCTACGCAATCATGCCTTACGTGAATTTCTACTTAGTGGACGTTGTTGGGATTGCCCAAGATAAGGTAGATAGTACGGCTCCCTTGCTCCTAGGACTCATTCTAATTGTTTCAAGTCTGACCGGTGTGTATGGCGGAATTCTTTCCGACAAAATTGGCCGAAAGAAAGTTGTCTATTTAGCCAATTCTCTGATCGCAATTGTCGCTCCGGCATTCATTCTGTGTAGCAATTTCGGTCAGGCTTTGCTTGTTGGCGCCTTGTTCGGTCTTGGATATGGGGCCTATATCAGTGTTGACTATGCATTGGGTACCGATGTGCTTCCCCATTCGCACGAGGCCGGCAAAGACATGGCAATTTGGCATATTGCGATGACCCTTCCACAATCTATTGCTGCTCCTTTTGCTGGCTTTCTTATCGAAAGGCCAGGATTCACAGAAATCCCAAACCCAATTCCTGGGGAACCACCCATAGTTCACTATCTTAAACCTGGATATGGATACATTTTTGTCCTGTGTTCAATATGTTTCGCCCTTGGCGCATATTTGCTGCGGAATGTTAAGGGCATTAAATAGTGAAGTCCTTTTTTGCCTACTTTGGAGTTGCTACTGCTTTAGTGGCCATCGTTTGTGCTCTTTCACAGTATGTCTATGACGGCGATAACTTCTATCACCTTGGTCATGCGATGTTGTACGCAGAAAAGGGACCGTTCTTCCGTTCGTTTCCATGGCCAGCCTATAGTGTCATCTCGAAACACAATTCCGACTTGTGGTGGGGATTCCATCTGCTACTTACTCCTTTGGCTTTGCTGAAGGACAAGGTTCTCATTCTTGCTGTGGCACCGGGTGTATTGATGGTCTTGAACCTCCTCATCTCTCGGTTGGCAGTGATTCGCCTTGGAATGAATCAATGGTACGGACTGGCCCTGCTCCCTGCATCATTGGGATTCTTATCGAGGATGGATACCGTCCGACCACAAGCATTGTCTGCTGCCCTTCTGATTCTATTGTTTGCCGCAATCGTATCAGAAGCGCCCTGGTTAGCCATATTAACTTCGGCTCTGATTGGCTTCCTTCATCCAACCTTGTCCTACCTCATCGCCATGGTTGGATTCTGCACATTTCTTCAAAGAAGAATATCTAAGAAGGGCTGGAATCCTTGGCTCGAACTATCTTGCTTAATGGTAGCGCTCACAGTGTCCTGCATACGACCCGGAATGATTGACGGACTTCAGCTAATGAAAATACAGCTAGTCGATCTCACGTTCGTCCGTAGGGCTGGCGAAGTTAAGAACTTTGGCGTGGAACTAGATCGAGTGAACTTCGGATATTTTAATCGAGCTTACTTAGGACCACTAATCACGGTTGGTGTGGCACTATTGTGCTTCTTGCGGTTTCGAGATCCAGAAAAGAAGGCCTGGGCAGTATGGGGTGCACTTGGAGTAGTTGCCTTGTCATTTGCAATTTCCTTGTTATTAACGAGGCGAGGAGCAGATCAGTTCGCTCCGTTTGCGATTCTGGCATCTCTCTGTATTTTCCATCAGTGCAAGGGCATTTCGAAGTTTACGGCAGTGGCGTTTAGCCTGTACAGTCTGACGATAACTGGAATGTTTCTCAATTCAAGTTTTCAGCGCAAAGTGCGCTATAACGCTGCGGACTTCCAACGAGGAACCGAATGGCTCAAAGCCCACACTGAAGAAGGCGAAATAGTCGGTCACGGAGTTTGGTCAGATTTCGGTCCCCTTTTCTTTTGGAACCCACATAATCGATATTTGGGCGGCATGGATCCTGTTTTTCAGTACCGATTTAATCCCGAAACATATTGGCTGATGACGGTTAACTGTGCTGCTCGTGACCTAGGTAAAACCAGCAAATTCAATCCCGCGATCGTCGGAGACAAGGAAGAAGATCTTTCGGTCGCATGGCCCCGAGACTTGAAAACGAAGTGGTTATTCTGTGCTAGTGATTGGAATGTTGAATTACAAAGCGAATTGAAGAAGGACAAGAACACCCGGATAGCCTATCAAGACTCCCATGTAATCATCTTCGAGTTCTTGCCGACTAATCCAATTGGTGGATCGGGAACTGCTTTGTCAGGTCAATGACTTGCTGCCGAATTTGGTGAAGTTTGTCTGCGTCTGCATGGTTTCGTAGAACATCTGAGATAAAACCGGCAATCATTTTCATATCCGGTTCCTTCATTCCTCTCGTCGTTACTGCTGGAGTTCCCAATCGAATGCCGCTCGTAACAAACATCTTTTCTGGGTCAAAAGGAATCGAATTTTTATTGGTCGTAATGGCAGCCTCATCGAGCGCAATTTGGGCTACCTTTCCGGTTACGCCGTAAGGTCTTAGATCAACCAACATTAAGTGGGAATCAGTTCCGCCACTGACAATCCTGAAGCCATTCTCAGTCAAAGATTCGGCTAGAGCAGCGGCATTGAGCCTAATCTGTCGTTGGTAGGTCTTGAATTCCGGACGAAGCGCCTCTCCAAACGCGACTGCCTTAGCCGCAATTACATGCATCAAAGGGCCGCCTTGGATGCCAGGAAAGACCGACTTATCGATGTCTTTGGCATATTGTTCTTTACACAAGATCAGTCCGCCTCGCGGTCCTCGGATCGACTTATGCGTAGTCGATGTAACAAAATCAGCATGTGGAACCGGATTAGGATATTCTCCCGCAGCAATGAGCCCAGAATAGTGAGCCATGTCACACATATGCAGAGCTCCAACCTCGTCGGCGATAGCACGAATTCGGGCAAAGTCAAATGCTCTGGAGTAGGCCGAGGCTCCACTCACAATCATCTTTGGCTTGTGTTCCAGGGCAGTGGCTCTAAATTGATCATAGTCAATCAGTTCGTCCACCGGGGAAACACTGTATGGCACGATGTTGTAATATTGTCCGCTAAACGTCACCGGTGATCCATGAGTCAAATGTCCACCATGAGCCAGGTTCATACCCATCAAGGTGTCTCCAGGCTTTAGCATTGCCATGTATACGGCCATGTTGGCACCTGCACCACTATGAGGCTGAACATTGGCATGTTCAGCTCCATATAGTTCTTTGACTCGATCAATAGCTAACTGCTCGACTTGATCAACAATTTCACATCCACCGTAGTATCTCTTTCCTGGCAATCCTTCTGCGTACTTATCAGTAAGGACACTCGACATTGCTTGACGGACCGCAAGTGAAGCGATATTTTCGGAAGCAATAAGCTCTAAATTGTGTTCTTGGCGGGCTTCTTCTTGCTTGATGAGTCCAAAAACCGTTGGATCGCTATCGGCAAGGGGTACTCGGTGCATTCGAGTTGAGTTCAAGTCAGCCATACCTAATTATGACTGGTTGGAGTTCGTTGGTGTTACAACTGGGTTTGGATCTATCTGTACTTGCTGGGGTAGCTGATACATCATGTCCTTCGCACTTTTAAATTCGTAACCTTTTTCCCGAACCATATCAATCATTTTGGGCAAGGCGGCTGCCGTAACCGGGTTATCGTGTAGGAGGATTATTGCGCCTGGACGCAACTGCTTGATAACTGATTCAACCACATAGTCTGAGGTAACCGCTGGCAGTTTTTGTTGTTCGGCAGTTAACTCTCCTTTCGTGACACTTCCAACGAAATCTTTTGCCCCTAATACATATTCCATTAGGATCAATTTCTTTTGATTAACCACTGAAATGACATCGTCAGAATATTTCATTCCCGGTGGGCGGAATAGAACCATTTTTCGACCAGCTGCCTTCTCTACCGCGGATTCGCATTTCGAAATTTGATCATAAACCTGCTCCCTAGTAAGGTTGTTGAGTCGGATATGGTCGTATGTGTGATTTCCAATTTCATGACCTTCTTCAGCAATCATTCTTACAAGGTCAGGATTACCTTCAACTTGTTTACCGACTAAAAAAAATACTGCAGGAACGTGTTTTTCCTGAAGGGTTGCCAGAAGCGACCGACATGACAACGGATGAGGACCATCATCAAAGGTGATGCAAACTTCTTTTCGTTCCCGAACACCTTTGTACCAAATCCTCTTTTCTGGATTAAATAAATCCTTTCCTGTGGCACGGTCAACCCAGTATGTAGGTGTTAGTGATCTTGATAAACCACCAGCTTCGCCTCGAACTCTCACGGCCTCAATGCCATAAAAAGCCGATACAATTCCAACGATAACGATGGAAACTGATACTGGCTTCGATAGGCGCATGGAAAGCTCCTACTTGGTTGTTTGGCCGTAACGTCGCATGAACTTCTCAACACGACCTGCAGTATCAACTAGTTTCTTTTGACCAGTATAGAAAGGATGGCTGTAGGCGCTGATTTCTAAATTGATCACAAAATAGTCAAGACCATTAATGTTTCGAACGTTGTTCGACTTCATCGTGGAGACACCTGTCCATTCGTGTTCTCCGTCCACGTACAAAATTGGATTAAGGGTTGGGTGCATTCCGTCTTTCATGTTATCTCCAGGGACTCAATATTATACCTAAGAATTTTTCCCTTCAGATTCCTGGCAAAAATCCCGAAAACAGTAATGGGCACCTTAGTGGAGTCCTAAGGTTATGACTTCAGCTCACGTTGCACCGTTACCGCCAACTGCCGCAACACTGCTTGTTCAAAGTAGTCAGCAGGATACGCGTTCTACGCTGACCGTCTTAGCGTCAGACCTTCTTGTTTCAAAAACTGTAATGATGGTTTGTGAAATGATTGGGTTTGAAGGTCCACTCATTCATATTGTTCAACAAAGCGGTTCGAGAGCTCTAACTCAGCTTGCGATTGCTAGCGACCTTTGGATTTCTGGATCTCGGGTTAAGTGCAAAGGTATATCAAGTAGCCACATGTCTCACGGGAGTATGGTTATCGCAATTCTAACTCCTTCCGCCCTCGAACAAGATATTACTGCAGTCGATTCAGCGTTGCAAATACGAGCGGCAGCCTTTGGATTATTCTCAACTTTGTCTTACAGTCTTGTGGCTCGACAATTTCCTGAGGCCTTTGAAAGCGCTGCCGCAATCGCTCAATTTAGACAAATTCCAATTAGTGATGCCTACTTAAACGTCGTCGGTCGATCAATTCAAGAGGACGCCGGAAAGTTGGCAAAAGCATGGGATCTATCGAGAGAACTGACAATTGCTCTGCAAGGTCCTAAGGACTTTGACTTAACGAAGGAAGAAAAAATGATCATTGGCGCAACCGAAGTTGCAACGATGGCAGCCCAAAGTTCAGCAGTCAGCATTGAGCCTTGGCCCTACATTGTAAAGACGGACAGAATTGAGCAAATTGCCCTTATACAAGCGATGGGAATGCGGGCAAAGAGGATTTCTTTACAACTGGATACTAAGGTTCCAAACCTCAAAAATATCGCCTAAACGGTCGCGTCCTTAAGGGAACGAACGTATTCGCCGATCAAATGTCTTTCATCCAAATTATTCCAATGTTTGTGAAGCATGGTAACAATTCCGGAACCAACTACTGCCCCGTCTGCTTCTTTACAAACAAGCCTTACATGCTCCGGTGTCGAAATCCCAAACCCAACACAAACGGGCTTGTGAGTCAAATCTTTAACCTTCTTCACCAAGCTACTGATTTCAATGGGAACGGCAGATTCCGCGCCTGTAACACCTGTGCGGGAAACAACGTAAACAAATCCAGTTGATTGGTTGGTAACTTGCTGAATTCGTTCGCTGGTCGAAGTCGGAGCAACGAGATAGATCGTTTCCAAATCTTCCTGTTCGCAGACTTCATCCCAAACATTTGCCTCGTCAGGTACTAAATCGGAGACAATAGTTCCCGTAACTCCTACTTCTTTCGATTTCGCAGCGAATTTATCCAATCCGAATCTAAGGATCGGATTGAAGTATCCCATAGTCACCAGCGGAATTGCGATTCTGCATTCTGCAATCGCATCGAGAACTTTAGTCAATGTCGTGCCATTTTCAAGTGATCGCTGGCTAGAATCCTGAATAGTTGGACCCTCACCAAATGGATCGCTAAACGGTAGTCCAATCTCAATCACATCCGCACCGTTTTCAGTCAGATACGAAACAATCTTAGGTAAATCCTCAAGCGATTGGTCACCAGCGGTAAAAAAGCAAACCAGTGCTTTTTCACCGTTGGCTTTTAGAGCCGAGAACTTATCTTGAATCGTCATTTGCCTGGCTTCTTTGCAGGGGCAGCTGGTTTAGGTGGACTAAATCGCTTACCCATCAGCGCGGCTAGAGCGTCTAAGTACTTTTTCGTAATGATGGTCCCAGTTTTTGCTTCAGATGCTTGAAGGACTGCTTTCATTTCTCCTTCTTTCTTCTTCATTTCTGTGGCAAGATCAGTGTTAAATCGAGCCCGTAAGGCATCAGCTTCCTTCTGATTGGTCGGCTTCTTCTGAGAGGAGTATTTCTTCTCAAGTTTGTCAGCTACTGACTTTTTGATCGACGCAATCTTTCCATCTCCCTCTGAAATGGCCGTTCTGAACTTATTGTATTCGGCGGTTGGGATTCCAACCTTGTCAGCCACGGCTTTATCAAGAAGCGCTCGTGGCCCGGCGGCTTGTAGTGTGAGTTCCCGAAGCCTTTTTACTTGGTTAGGCGATAGCGTTTTCAGAACGTCAGTGCGCAAAGCAATGTACTGCTTCATCCCAAAATCTGAAAAAGCCTGATCAGGTTGCTTCTTTGCTTTTTGATATTCTGCGACTTTTTCCTTGTTTGCTTTAGTGAATCTATCCGCATAGACATTCATGGTTTTTCGTTGACCCTCAGTTATTCCCAATTCCGCCTGAACATTCTTGTCCCGAAGCACGTCTATGTTTGAGACTTTAAGGTCGAAATCGTCTGCGGCGTGGGCAAATACTGCCGCGCAAACTAAAGTTAAAATTGTAAAAGCTCGCATCTTCCTACTCATAAGATACTCGAAACGCTAAAAGGTGTTGCCAAATTCCTGATTCTCAATGATTTGAAAGGAATTTGATCCAAAAAGCCTAGTGATTTCTTTTTCAAGAATTGGACCTGGTCGACACATGAGTTGAACCGGCAGGAGCGGATGCTCAGACTTAGGTTCAATTTGAATATAAACCTCATGGTCACCAGGATGGTCTCGTAAGAGAGCCAACAGTTTGATTAAATCGGTCTGCGTTGAACGACCCACCTTAACCACAATCGATCCGCTCATCGGAGTTTCATCAAGAACAAGATCCAAGCTACCATCCAATTCTTTAACTTCAAACAAACGAATCTCAGAAGATTTCTCTCCTCCCCGTTCATTAATCGTAATTTCTCCATGAATGACTACTAATTTATCCTTGTGAAGAATTTCCCGATATTTGTCATAAGATGATGCAAATACGATACAACGGGCAATCCCACTGAAATCTTCGAGCGTGAGAGACATCATCTTTTTGCCCGTCTTGGTAAGGATCGCCCGGGTTGAGGCAATAACCCCCGAAAGCTTTACCGATTGCCCTTCGTCTAATTCAGCAATTTCTCCACAGGAATGGGTTGCTTGCTTGCTGAGAATTCGCTCCAAACCTCGCAACGGGTGATCTGAAACGTATATGCCAAGGACTTCCCTTTCCAGCGCAAGCTTTTCCGATCGACTGAGCGGAGTAGCCGGCGGCAACGTCGGATAAGTGATTGCCGTTGAATCGTCGTCATCAGAGATGAACAGTGAGTCCTGACCCATCGCCCGATCCCTCGTCAAATCAGTTGCAAACATCAGGGCTGCTTCAAGAAACTCAATGTTCGTGGCCCGGTTTTCATCGATCGAATCAAGAGCTCCGGACTTGATCAAAGCATCAAGGGCAGTCTTATTGAGGCCATGAGGGCGAATTCGTTCACAGAACTGATACAGATTCGTTGAATTCCCATTCTCTGCTCGCTCGGCGAGTATTGCTTGAACGATTCCATCTCCAACTCCCTTTATCGCTCCCAAACCGAATCTGATACCAACTTGCCCCTTCGATCCACGTTCTATGCTAAAGTCGCTTTCCGACTTATTGACATCGGGGGGAAGAACCGGAATCTTCATTCGTCGGCATTCCTCTATGAATGCAATAACCCGTTCTTCTTTCGTTCGATAAACCGCAAGAAGAGCCGCCATATACTCAACGGGGTAATTCGCCTTCAACCACGCTGTCTGATGACTCAGCAACGCATAACAGATGGCGTGAGCCTTGTTAAAGGCGTAGCCCGCAAATGGAAGCAACAGTTCCCAAATCTTTTCCGCAGAAGCCGCCGGAATGTCGTTTGCTCCAGTTCCCGACATGAACTCGACTTTCATGTCAGCCATTGCTTTGGCGTCCTTTTTACCCATGGCTCGACGCAAGACATCCGCTTTACCAAGCGTAAATCCTGCCAGTGCCTGAACTAACTTAAGAACTTGATCTTGATAAACAATAACCCCGTAGGTCTCTTCAAGGATTGGGGTCATTCTTTCATCAAGGAGTTCAGGTTTCTTACGGCCGAACTTGTAGTCAATAAAGTTCGGTATTTCACCCATGGGACCAGGTCGAAATAGGGCAATAATAGCCGCAAGTTCCCGGGTGCTTTGGGGTTTAAGTTGCATGATCCAGCGAGTCATTCCCCCGCCCTCAACTTGAAACACCCCAGTTGTCTCTCCGCGAGCCAACATATCCCAAGTCTTTTGATCGCTCTCGTCTGCGAGGCGTGGATCAATTGTTTGCCCCGTCGACTTCTTGATGTTCTCGACCGCATATGCAAGTACGGTCAAGTTTGAAAGCCCCAAGAAATCCATCTTTAGAAGACCCATCTTTTCCAGGATTCCCATTTCAAAAGCTGTGACAGTCTGACCATCATTGCCCCGATAAAGTGGCAGATAGTCCATGAGCGGTTCTCTGGAAATAACAATTCCTGCTGCGTGAACACCAGAATTGCGCGACATGCCTTCAACTGATTTGGCGGTATCGAAAAGCTCTTTAAAGCGTGGCTCAGACTCAATCATTTGACGAAACTCGCCAACTTCCTTATAGGCTTTACTAAGAGTCATCCCCGGAACTCCAGGAATCATTTTCGTAATCTTGTCTGTCTCTTGCGGAAGATAGCCTAGCACTCTACCGCAATCCTTGATGGCAGCCTTTGCGCCCATGGTACCAAAGGTGATGATCTGAGCGACGTGGTCTTCTCCGAACCTATCAGTAACCCATTGAATGATCTCGTCCCGACGAGCATCTTCAAAATCCATATCTATATCTGGCATCGATATTCGTTCTGGATTTAAAAACCGCTCAAAAGTGATGTCGTAATCAACCGGATCAACATCGGTAATACCTACGGAGTACGAAACCAATGACCCTGCCGCCGAACCACGAACACCGAAGTAGATGTTTCTGTTTCTCGTTTCTTCTGCAAACTCTCTTACCAAAAGAAAGTAGTCCGCAAATCCCGTTTGCTCAATAACTCCAAGCTCGTACTCAAGGCGGGCATGCTTTTCGTCTGGATGCTTTGCCCGTCCGTGTAATCCCGAATAGGCCAAATCCCGCAGATGCTCGAAACTGGACATCCCTTCTGGAACAGTAGGACGAGGCATTGGTGCCGACGTCTTATCCAGCTCAACATTACACATGTCCGCCACTTTGAGAGTGTTCTCGAGGGCATCCAAATTGTCTGGGAAAAGTGAAGCCATTTCATCGGCAGTCTTAATGTAAAACTCCTCAGTTTCGAACTTCATTCGCTTGGTGTTAGCAACAAGTTCACCAGTTTGGATGCATAGGAGCACGTCATGTGGTCTTGAGTCACCCTTACACAAGTAATGGGCATCATTGGTCGCAATCGTGTCAACACCGATGTCCTTGGCAATTCGAAGCAATGGCTCATAGATGTCCCTTTGCTCCTTCAATCCATGGTCTTGCAACTCTATGAAATAATTATCTTTACCAAATATTTCGGCGTACATGCCGGCTATTCGCTGAGCCTCATCATAGTTGCCTTTCATCAATTCCTGGCAAACTTCTGAGCCCAAACAAGCCGATGTTCCGATGACGCCTTTACTGTACTTCCTCAGCAGATCGTGGTCGATTCTTGGCTTACCATAGAATCCCTTCAGTGCGGCAACCGATGACAATTTGCAAAGATTTTGGTACCCTTCAAGATCTTTTGCAAGAAGCAGTAAGTGAAAATTCTCCCGATCTGCCCTCCCATCTTTTTTGTCAATTCCACGAGGCGCAACATACGCTTCAACCCCAAGCAGCGGCTTGATACCCGCCTTCTTGGCTTCAAGGTAGAACTCCATCACTCCAAACATAACGCCATGATCGGTGATCGCCATCGAAGGCATTTCGAGATCTTGAGCCCTTTTGATGAGATCAGGGATGCGGTTCGCCCCATCGAGTAACGAGTACTCGGTGTGATTGTGCAAGTGGACGAAATTCTTAGGCATTTTAGGAGGCAAGATTGAGACGGTTCATATTCTCACTATGCACCTTAGATTTTGACAGGCTACATAGCCAGTTCATTCTTCATAACGCTGAGAATTTCTGCAACTGACCAGGCCTGCCACGGACATCCACCTGGAGAATGAGGTGAATCGCCATCGTAACACTCGGCAATTCCGCCAATCCCACATTCCATCAACATTTTTGACACACGTGCGAGCTTGGCTTTTGCAGACGGAACACTTCCCCCGTATTTGACATATGATCGAATATAGGGACCAAATAGCCAGGGCCATACCGTACCTTGGTGATAGGACTCATCTAATTTACCCACCGGACCCTTAAATGTCGGATGATAACTCGGATCTTCCGGCGAAAGCGTTCTTAGTCCAACAGGCGTAAGGAGTTCACGCTCTACGGCTTTAAGCGCAAGCTTTGCATGGGCAGGATCACAAGGCGAAAATGGAAGGCTCATGGCAATGACCTGATTTGGCCGCAGGGATGCATCATTTGGATCCACCGTATCCATGTAATGTTTCACTCCCTTGTGCCAGAACCTCGCTTCAAAGCTTTGAGTTGCGAGTTTCGTTATGGATGCATACTGCGCAGAATCCTCGCCAAGCTTTTCAGCGAGCCAAGCAGCAACATTGAGCATGTTGATCCAAAGGCCGTTAATTTCCACCGGCTTACCGTGTCTCGGTGTAATGACCCACTCACCAATCTTTGCATCCATCCATGTCAGCTGGGAACCCGCCTCTCCTTGGGTTAACAGTCCATCAGTTGGATCCACCATGATCCCGAACAGAGTTCCATGGCGGTGATATCGAATTGACTCAGAAATTTTCTCGTACATGCCAACGGCAAAGTCTTCATTCCATTCCTTTTGAAGAGTTAGATAAACGCAGTTTGCAAACCAGAGGGTTGCGTCAACCGTATTGTAATCAGCCCTTTCTCCCTTCTCAACGAACCGGTTGGGGATGAGACCGTGTTCCATTTGAGATGCGTAATCTCGGAGAATCTGTCTCGCCATTTCAACTTTGTTTCGATCAAGGCAAATACCTTGAAGCGAAATCATCGTATCTCTTCCCCAATCACTGAACCATGGGTATCCAGCAATAATGGAACTTCGCTGAGAAGTCTCAACGATGAACTTCTCAGCAGTCTGATCTAACTGCTCAACGATGGTTAGTCTTTTTGGCGATATCAACTTCGTTTCAACTTCATGAGCGATTTCCATTGAAGCTACGATAAAGCACTTTTCGCCAGACTTTACGGTGAACTCTAGTTCGCTTGGGCAGTACAAGTCATCTCGGGGATCAAGGCCACGCTCAATTTCTCGCAGATGTTCAAACCGGTAATACCAACCATGTACAGGCTTTCTTAATGCCAAAGGATGAAGAAAGGTCAATGCAAAGTCCCCTTCCCGAATCACTGTATGATCGGAACCATATTCAATTTGCGAGGGAAAACTGTCCCGTTCAGAAAAATTTGCGTGGAAGTCCCTGAAGCAAATCAAGGGTTGTGCCTGGATCGTAATAGACTTACGGCCAAAGTTCTCAAATTCAATCTTAACTGTGTTTTTCCCCTGTTCTAAGGTTATGGACTTTTGAACATCAATATCCTCACCTTTATAGTGCCACGTTACTCTTGAACCTACTTCCGCACTGTCAGTAAATTGGTAGCCGTTGGGATAAATCGCACCTGGATATTGATTGGAACTTAAGGGAATTCGCTTCTTTCCTAAAATTGCATAGACATCACATGCTGCAAAAACAAGCGTCCTTTCAGTGGGGGGAGAAAGCGCAGCAATCAAGAGTCCGTGATATCGCCTGGTATTGACACCTGCAATGGTCCCCATCGCAAATCCGCCGATTCCATTGGTCAATAGCCACTCTTTGGTAGAAGAAAGACTGAAATCCTGACATTCGTTTTCAGAAAAGTGATAACTCATTTCTTGATTACGTTCGGAACCTCACTGTCTCTTTGCAATTTTCTCCGCAGAAGCATTTTTGAAATATCCTGGACTCTGAACTTAATTCCAAAAACATATTGGCGGGGCACGGCACGGTAGACAAGCACTGGTTCGACAGATCCCATAACCTGAGATAATCGATATTCACGGTCAAACCAACCTTTTGTTGGATCATACCGAAACATCAATGATATGCCCGTGGAAGCACCAAACCAGTCACCACGAATTACGTAACCTTGATTGCTGAGAAAGTTGTCACCAGCAAAATAAGGAGTACCCAATGACTTGTATCCATATGCACCAGCACTAAATGCAAGTTGATACATCGCCTCATAGCTAAAGCCGGCTTCGAGGCCAAAGTAGCCGGATGAATTCGGGTCCAAACGAGCCAGCGTGTCAAATCTTGCTCCTGAAGAAAGTCTTCCATTTTTTGCAATCGGTGAAAAGGCACTTGCACTAATGGCGAGCCGAGAAGCAGACTTAGCTCCAGACTCAACAATTCTTGCTCCCTTTGCTTGAACTAAATATGCCCAATTGCCCGCTGGTCCACCGTTCTCATACCCAATTTCAAGTGGCTGAGAATAATTCGTAGTCCGGTCCGTAATTCTACCAATCGTTTCGTAATTAAAAGTGCTGGTCACTGAGAACAGGTTCTTGCGGACTTTCATACGTTCAAAAGCACTCTCCATGGACTTTGAATAGATCGTTTCAAAGAAAGAAAATTGAGACCGCTCACCAAATTGATCGGAAACAAAGTATTGGTTCCTCCCTATCTGATCATCAGGAACATTTGACTTTGAATAAGAGACAGTATAGGTCGGTTGAACACTGGGAAAAGCCGTCAGAGCTGCAAAAAGGTTGGATGACTTATTGATCGGTATGTTTCCAACCCAAGATATCCCTGCTCCTGCGTCTTGACGATATCCAATCGTCGGTACCTTAAGACCTTCAGATCTCGGATCAAGTGAAAAAGTATATGTGGGAATTGGAGGAAGCTGAACTCCAAAAAGCGAGAGTCTCATTTGTCGAGCAACTCCCTTCTCACCAGGCGTAATAAGGACAGAATCGGCCTCAAATTTGAACAATGGAGTACGCCAATTGCCCGTCCAAAATGAAACGTTAAGGAAGTTGAGTCCTCCACCTGATACCGACACTGCGCTGGCTTTTATATGGGAGGTAGCAAGAGTGGCGTCAACGGATTCTGCCCTGCCAATAACCTCGGAAGCTTTGGATCGAACAATGGTATTCCAAGTGAACCAAAGGTTCGATGCATTCAACGTACCGTCTGGATCAATAACCGTAACCTTTCCCAAAGCCATGGCCTCGAGTGGCTTGAGGGACACTGTTTGGTTTCCTTCAGTTATTTCGATCGCTGGGTCTGCCGAACGATCTTTGTTACCAGGATCCCCCTTTCTAACAATGAGGACATCTGCCGTTAAAACCGTGACTCCATAAATGGCTTTAACTCCGCCCCGATAAATGACAGTGCCATTCAACCAATCTGCTTCCGAATCAAAGCTGAGAATCTTCAGCTCAGATACCTCGGAACCTTGATGGAAGAGGCTCGTCTTATCTTGGTGAAATACCGGCGGAAACAAGAACGGCATGTGTTCCTAGTGTACCGACCCCTTTACATGTTCCGGGAAGAGCTTCATGATTCTCAGATAAAGTTTGCTTGATGTTTGAATGATCCACCCTAACTATCGATTTGGGCAAGTGTATGGCAAGGCAACAAGTTTCAAAACTTTCGGCACCATGAAACCATTTCAACGATTTACTGGTCAAAAGTGTTCCACCTGCATTTAGTTCGAGGTCAGAAATATTTTCATCCCAAGATTCTCTTCCCCGAAAAGTAGAGTTCAAGGTTCCAATTGGATTACAATATTTTTATCCGGATGTTCTGGATTCTTTCCGAGTTTTTCGTGTATTTGATCGATGAAGATTAAAAAATCCAGATTTATGAAAGTTACTTTAAGGCGAGGCAATAAATAGTGCTCAGGCTTCGTTGCTATGTTTTTGCAAATCTCGTAAGAGATATGGCCTCGCGAGAGCTAACCCGAGAAGAACTCCAATACTTAGCAACGCACCGTACTGAATGCGTAAAGTGTCAACTACGAGAGGACTTTGATCAATGCAGTCTAGATTCGGTTCGATCGTTTGATGACGAATGTGAGTCTGATTCAACTAGCTCAAACACTGGCTCTATCTTGGATGGAACTGGCTCAAAGTCAGGCTCTATCCTAGATAACCTTGGCTTTAACATTCTTCAACATTAAGATAGAATAGGGATATGCGACCGTATGAAGAAGTATTTGCCCTCTACCAAGATATCAAGGCGATACAAGCTTCAGTCAGCTTACTTAGCTGGGATCAGCAACTCCTCATGCCGAAAGGAGGATCGACTGCCCGGTCTGAACACCTCCTTCGGCTCACCAAGTTAAAGCATGCTAAGCTAACTGGCGATGACCTCTCCAATAAAATTGAAGAAGCAATGTTGGATGCTTCAGAATTTGAACAGGCTCAATTACGCCCACTTATAACCGAAATATCAAAAGCTCAGAAACTTCCAACTTGGTTGGTTCAACGTAAAGCATCCTCAAGTTCAGATGCATACAATCAGTGGCGAACAAGTCGAATCACCAATGATTTTGCATCGATGATTCCACATTATTCGGACCTCTTCGATATTGCTCGCGAAACGGCCGAACTCTATGGATATAAGGACACTCCATATGATGCTTTGATTGACATCTATGAAGAAGGTTCCACTTTTTCAGAGGCAAAGAACCTTTTCGAGGACATTAAGCAACCAACCGTAGATTTGGTCAAAAGAATCAAAGAAGAAGGGCGGCCCGTTGACGATGACTTCTTGACAAGAGATTGGGATCAACCGAGGTTAAAGGTAGCAATGGAAAGAATCATCAGTCAAATTGGGTTTAATCTCGATTCTGGAAGGCTAGATATTGCTGCCAACGCATTTTGCACCAATTTGTCCATTGATGATATACGAATGACGACCCGTCCTAGCGATCACTTTCGGGGAATTGTCTCTTCGACATTACACGAAATGGGTCATGGGCTTTATGAACAAAATCAGAGGAAAGACTGGGAAACCTCTCCAATATGCGGTGGCGTTAGCCTAGCTGTTCATGAGTCCCAGAGCCGAACATGGGAAAATGTTATTGGCAGAAGTCGACCCTTTTGGGACTATTTCTGGATTTGGTTCCGCGAACAATTCCCTTTTCTTAAAAACGTCGAAACCGATCAATTTTGGAGGGCCTACAACAAAGTCGAGCCCGGTTTGATCAGAGTTGGATCAGACGAACTCCACTATAATCTGCATATTCTGGTTAGGTTTGAAATTGAGTCTGACGTGATCGCAAATCGGCTCGCTATCAAGGATATCCCTGACTGTTGGAATTCGAAATATCAGGAGTATTTTGGAGTAACTCCTCCAGACAATGTTCAAGGTTGCCTACAGGACGTCCATTGGAGCCGAGGTTCCATTGGATACTTTCCTACCTATACCTATGGAAACCTAATTGGCGTTCAAATTTGGAACAAACTCGTTGCCGAAGTTGATGACGTCAATCACTTAATGGAAACTGGCAACTATCGTCCTATCTTGGATTGGCTCATAGAACGAGTCTACGGATATGGGAAGCTCATCCGACCTAAGGAATTGGTAGAGCATATTGCCGGTGTACCATTGAGTGCTAAACCTTGGATGGAATACGCAACTCAAAAGTTTTCAGACATTTACGACTTAAAATGAAATCGAATCCAAAATTGGATCCTCCGACACTTGAAGGCTCATACGTCTTGCTCCAGCCCATTTCAATGGGAGATGTAGCAGAACTTTCAAAAGTCACCGTATTGGAGACATTCCAATACTTCGTAAGTCCAACTCCTACGGAGCAGTCAGAGGCAGGTTTTCAAACACTTGTTCAATACATGCTTGAGACGCCTTCAATTCAGGGATTCATTATCCGTGATCCAAAGTCTCATGCCGTAATTGGATCTACAAGCTTTCTTGATATCCGTCCCGAAGACGATCATATTGAGATTGGAATGACTTGGTACGCCCGAGAATGGAGAGGTACGCAAGTTAACCCTGAGTGCAAATTACTAATGCTAACCTACGCTTTCGATGTGTTGAAGTGTGAGAGAGTTACCCTCAAATGCGATGCAAGAAACGAACATTCCAAACATGCGATTTTGAAAATAGGGGCAAAACTCGAAGGAACACTAAGGAAGCATCGCCGTACTTCAGTTGGCTACATGAGGGATACGACTTACTTCAGTATCCTCCAAGAGGAATGGTCCGAAGTTAAATCCCAACTTAATGAGAGGCTCGCCGGAATTGCCTAGGTTTGAACTTCGACCGCCTACAATAGAGGAAACTCATTTAGTTCTTGGGTTCATAAAAGAACTAGCTGAATACGAGCACCTAAGTCACGAATGCCTAATCACCGAAGAGTCCTTGCGAGCTTCTTTATTCAATGAAAGACCGCATGCAGAATCTCTCCTTGCGTTCGTCGATGAAAAGCCTATTGGTTTTTGTTTATACTTCTTCAATTACTCGACTTTCCTTGGTAAGCCAGGCCTTTATCTTGAAGATTTGTATATTCAGCCTGAATTCAGGAACAAGGGATTTGGAAAGCAGATTCTCTCACACTTAGCTTCAATAGCGTTAGAAAGAGGTTGTGGCCGCTTTGAATGGGCAGTTCTCGATTGGAACGAACCATCTATTGCATTCTATCGAAAGATTGGTGCAGAGCCAATGAACGATTGGACGGTTCAACGCCTCACCGGACACGCCCTGGAAGACCTATCCCGTTTCCCCAAGATCAACAATGACGCATAGATTGAATGGTGATGGAAGAAAATAACAAAGACCTTTTGAAAGCAATAGAAACGCTCAATGAGCGAATCGATAGCCAAAATACGCTACTTGCCGCTGTGATCAAAAGTCAAACTTCGATCAAAACCAGGCTGATTGCTGGACTTTGGACAGGACTCGGAACGGTGCTCGGAGCAACAGTGGTAGTTTCGGGCTTAGTTCTAGTTCTAAAACCTTTGGCCAAGGTAGATTGGATAAGCCCGATTGTCGACAAAGTCATCAATGCCCTCGAAAACCGAGGTAGCAATCCCAGTAGTCAACGAGCAGTGTCAATCTACGACCAAGACAACAGCTAAGAAGCGAGAAATTCCCGAAGAACATTTCCCTGTTCTTCACCGTCCAGTAGAAAGGCATCGTGACCATACGGTAAATCGATTTCTTGATAATTAGCCTTCTTTCCTTCTCTGGTCGCCATTTCTAAAAGTTCTTGGGATTGCGCCGACGTGTATAGCCAGTCTGAAGTGAACGAAACGAACAAGAATTCTGCCTTAGCCTTTTCGACACCTTCCCAATCAAAGTAATCGATTGCCCTCGTAAGGTGCAAGAGCGAATTGGGATCAAATCTGGTTGTGAACTTATCACCCTGATAACTCAAGTAGCTTTCAACTTCAAACTCAACGCCGAAATCCATCGAAAATGAACTCTTGTTTTGAAGCCTTCGTGAAAATTTCGCTTCAAATGCACTTCCGCTAAGAAACGAAATATGACCGATCATTCGAGCGATGCTGAGTCCATTAGACGGGTGAGCGCCTCCGTAATAGTCACCACCATTGTAGTTTGGGTCTCTCAATATGGCCTGCCTACCAACTTCATTGATGGCTATTTGCATGGGTGAGTGACGGGCGCAAGATGCGGTAACAAACGCTTTCTTAACCTTATCAGGAAATCTTACTGTCCACTCCAAAGCCTGCATGCCGCCCATCGAGCCTCCAGCGACACAAAACAACTGTGAAATTCCAAGATACTCAATAAGTCTCGATTGGACTTCGATCATGTCTCCAACCGTAATCATCGGAAAACCAGAGCCATATGGCACCCCAGATGGAGATAACGATGATGGACCGGTAGAACCTTGGCATCCACCAAGAGAGTTGCTGCCAATCACAAAGTATTGATCAGTATCAAAAGGCTTTCCCGGACCGACGAGCCGGTCCCACCACCCAATTGAGTGAGAATCTCCACTGAGGGCATGACAAATCAAAATTGCATTGTCTTTTTTTGAATTGAGGGTCCCCCAAGTCTCATACGCAATTGTAACTTCGTCTAGTTGCTTGCCACATTCACAATTAAGGGAACCAACAGGAACGAATTGACGTTCAGTCGCGCTTGGTGCCGTTCGATCGTTCTCTTGAAATAGGGCGGGGTCAATCATTTAGACTGGTAGCCAGGTCGAAATTGCGCACCTCGAACACCGGGAGGCGTCTGCGAACTAGTTGGAACGGCAGGCGGATTAGGTGTACTTCCTCCCTTCCCTCCCGATGGCTGCCCCAAATTGATTAGTCGCTCAAATTCGCCCTGATCCTTAGCCCGAGATTTTGCCTCTTCGTAACTAACCAGACCCATCTCAACGAGCCTTGCCATGTTTTGGTCAAGACTTTGCATTTTTGCTCGACCTCCGGTTTGAATAAGGGAACTAATCTGGAATGTCTTATTTTCTCGAATAAGATTTCGAACCGCACTGGTTGCAACCAATGTTTCAAAGGCTGCGATTCGACCTCGTCCATCAGATCTCTTGAGCAAAGTTTGCGATATTACGCCAACAAGATTTACGGATAACTGCATTCTTACTTGCTGTTGCTGATGGGTTGGAAAGACATCGACAATTCGGTCCACAGTTTGCACCGCGTCGACTGTGTGGAGAGTTCCAAACACAAGGTGACCAGTTTCTGCAGCTGTAATTGCCAAGTGAATGGTCTCCAGATCCCGCATCTCACCAACAAGGATAACGTCAGGGTCTTGCCGCAAAACATACTTAAGAGCATTTGCAAATGAATTCGTGTCATTTCCTAGTTCCCTCTGGTTGACTAGCGAAAGTTGATCCACATGAACGAACTCAATTGGATCCTCAACCGTCACGATATGGTGCGGATGTGTCCGATTGATCTTATCAATCATTGCCGCTAACGAAGTGGACTTACCAGAACCAGCCGGTCCAGTCATTAAAACCAATCCTCGCGGACGTTCTATGAAATCATAGGCCGCACCCGGAAGATGCAAATCTTCCATTGTCTGAATTTCGTAAGGAATGACTCGAAATGCTGCTTGCGTGTAGCCCCTTTGCTGATAAACATTTCCCCGGAACCGTGAAAGTCCCTCAAGCTCAATCGCAAAATCAAGTTCAAGCTCTTCTTCATAAAGTTCAACTTGCTCTGGTTTCAAATGCTTGAAAAGCTCAGTTCTGAACTCCCGGTTATGATAAGGATCTGCTTCTACAAGCTGAAGATCACCATTAACTCGAATATACACATGACCAGAATCCGTCTTAAAGTGGACGTCACTTCCACCGATTTCAACACAGCGGCGCAAATAGAAATCAACGGACAGCATTTGGTGTGCCTCCTATCAAGCCATGTTGTTGGGCTCGATGTTGGAATTCAAAGACATTGGAAGACTTAGCCAAAGCATCTTCATATTCGATTTCTCCATTTTCAACAAGGCGCAAAAGATGCCCATCTAAGGACTGCATTCCGTGTTGAGAGCCCATTTGAATGTCCGTAGGTAGCTGATGAGTTTTCCCATCCCGAATCATGTTCCGAATAGAAGCTGTCGCGGTCATCACTTCAAATGCAGCAACTCGTCCTGCTCCTTTCTTATGAGGAATAAGAGTCTGCGAAATAACGGCCTGAAGCGTCACCGATAGTTGAGTCCTAACTTGGGCTTGCTGATCTGGCTCAAACACGTCAACAATTCGATCAATAGTTTGAGCTGCATCAACAGTGTGCAATGTACTCAAAACCAAGTGCCCAGTTTCTGCAGCTGTTATCGCAAGCTGAATAGTCTCGAGATCCCGCATTTCTCCAACCAAGATGACGTCAGGGTTCTGCCGAAGCACATGCTTCAAAGCATGGGCAAACGAATGAGTGTCAGTAGATAGTTCCCTTTGGTTGATGATTGAAATATTGTCTTTATGGACATATTCAATCGGATCCTCAATAGTCATGATGTGGCAGCGCTTGGAATGATTGATATGATTAATCATTGCTGCTAACGAAGTCGATTTACCCGAACCAGTTGGACCTGTGACCAAAACCAATCCTCGAGGTAAGAGCGAAATACTCTTGCAAATTTTGGGCAAATTCAGTTCATCGATCGTTCGAATATTAAAAGGTATGACTCGAAACACGGCCCCAATATTTCCTCGCTGCCAAAACATATTGACTCGAAAACGAGCCAACCCCGGGACATTGTAGCTAAGGTCTACTTCTTTAATCGTTTCGAGTCGATGCCGTCTTTCCTCGTTGAGGATACTAAAAAGCCGGTTGTTATGCTCCTCAATTGGAATCGCCGGAATATCCAGCCTGACCAAACTTCCTCGAATTCTCATGCATGGAGCAGAACCGGCCTTGAGATGCAAATCAGATGCATCTTTTTCGACCAATTCTCTCAACAGATCATCGATTGGTAGCGCCAAAGTTCCTCCTCACCAGACTTAGTGGAGTAAGCATAACACTATGTTCCACATTTTCTAACCTATCTTCGAAGCATTTGTTTCAATTCTGATGCCACACCGGCATTATGAATAGCAATTTCTTCCGTAATAATCCCAGCCCGAACATATTTCAAAAGGCTTTGGTTCATCGTTTGCATACCCCAATAAGTCCCCTCGTTCATGTGTTGGTATAGATCGCTAAAGTGACCATCTTCAATTGCCTTAGTGACCGTTGGAGTACAAATCAAAATTTCAGAGGCGCAAACGCGACCGTTGCCATCCGTTGTTGGAACCAACTTCTGTGCAATGATTGCCCGAAGAGAGTTCGCCATTCTTTGGCAAAGGTGAAGTTTCTCGTGCGGAGGAAACATGTTGATAATTCGATCCATTGTTTCGTAGGCACTAGCAGTGTGAACAGTGGAGAAAACCAAGTGACCAGTTTCACCAGCTTGCAGTGACGCACTCATCGTTATTGTATCTCGCATTTCACCAACCAAAATAACGTCTGGAGCTTCACGAAGACAAGCCCGAAGTGCTGGTTGAAAGTCATGGGTATCAATTCCAACTTCTCGTTGGCTAATGTATGCCATTTTGTCAAAGTGGACGTACTCTAACGGGTCTTCGATAGTAACAAGGTGACAAGCCCGTTCCCGATTGACAATGTCCAGCATTGCTGCCAAAGTCGTAGTTTTTCCGGATCCAGTTGGACCCGTAACCAAAATCAAGCCCATTTTGTGCTTTGTAAGATCGCCAAGTACGCTTGGCATTCCTAGCTCTTCAAGAGATCTGATCTTGAATGGAATGGTTCGCATAACAACTGCCGGACATCCCTTCGCCATGTAAACGTTACAGCGAACCCGACACTTTCCAGGAACTTCAAATGCCAAATCCATTTCGAAGGTCTCTTCAAAAATCCTTACTTGTCGCTCGTTCATGACCTCGTAGATCATTCTTTTTGCGTTCTTTGGATCAATTTGCGGAAGATCGGGATGAAGTTCATACACAGAACTATGGAGTTTCATAGCCGGCTTTCGGTCTCCTTTAACCATAACGTCCGACGAGCCCCGGGCAAAGCCCATTTCGCAGAGTTGAACTAGTGTAATAGCGTTTACATCAAACATTGAAATTTCCTAATAAATGAAGAGCAATCAAAGACCCTTTTGACGTGGTCTCAATAGCGCCGAGTATACCAACAGACCTATCGCAATCGCACCTAGGATTATTCCTCCTAAGATGAATATATTCGAACGCCCGCCCGATTCAGGTTTACCCGGAGACTTGGTCGGCGTACCCGAGTCAGGCATATAAATTTCGTTAGGATCGCTAGAATTAACCTGAACACGATAATCTAACCCCTTTGGACTCGTCATGCTAACTCCCTCCATCATCCATGCATCATGCGGAGCAAACCATTTCTTGGGCGTATTTACATCCGGGCTCAAATCAACAAAAAAAACACTGAACGACCGAATAGGCCTTTCGCCAAAACCAAATGCAACAGCCAAAGCTGCAATATTTACTTTCGGGTTCTGGTCAGTAATCAAACCAACTACTGCAAACGAAGTTTTAACAACCTGATCACCAACTGCAGATGCAACATTTCTAGGTTCGTTCCCCAGGGCCTTTCCAAGTCGAGCCATTTTGTCGTTAATTGCGGACTGAGGATAATCGGATCCCTGAAAAGTTACCTCGACCAGATCTGATCCCATCGAATGTTTCTTGACAACAATTGTCGCCTCGGGTTTGACTGACCCATAAAATTTTGATTGCCCAAAGCCCTGAAAGGCACAAAGACCTAGCAAAATTATGGAAATTGAACGAGCAGTATTGAGCAGTTTCATGGGTTAAGATTCATTCAAATCGAGTTAATGATGACATTACTTTGCAATTTTGTTGGAATTTTTCTTTAGTTTTGAACGTCTCATAGTCAGAATTCGTATAGACCTAGTGGGGTTTGAGCTATAATTCGCCCTCGGATAGTGGGAAAACAATATGAGCGAAGCAGAAATAATCTTGGATCAGGAATCTAAAATCTACCTTACGGCTGAAGGTTATTCCGCTTTGAAAGCGGAATTGGCAAAGCTAACCGGGGAGACACGCGCAGAGATCGCAAATCGAATACGCGAAAGTCAGCAACATGGCGAATTTAGTGAGGATAACTCTGAATTAGACCAAGTGAAAACTGAACAAGCATTCGTGGAAAATCGAATTGGTGAACTTCGGTCAATATTAAGTCATGCCGCCGAACTCGATCCCGAAAGCATCCCAACCGATCATGTTGGTCTCGGCTCAGTAGTCAAAATCGAAGATCTTAGTTACGGAGACACGTTTGAGGTCCGAGTGGTCTCTTCTGTTGAAGCCGATCCCGATAAAGACTTTTTAAGTTCAGAATCGCCGATGGGAACTGCGCTTTATGGTCATGAAGAAGGAGACACAATTAACTTCGAATCTCCAGATGGAATGAAGAAGGTCAAAATCCACCGAATTTCTCGCTAAATATTGGCGTTGAAATAGGTATCCTTTTGGTTCCCCCAAACAAAAGAGGCGGGCAAAACTGTATATGTCAGATCAAACTAACAAGTCGTTACCTCTACCTAGCTCAAAAAGAGGACCCAAATCCTTCTTTCAAGGGGTCAAGAGAGAGATGCGCAAAGTTTCTTGGCCAGCCATCAAAGAGACCAATCGACTATTTGGTGTTGTTGTCGCTGTTTGTCTCATGCTTATCGTAATCATGGCTTCCCTCGGATTTTTCTTCGAAACTGTCATTAACCTCATTACAAAAACAGGTGGTCAATAATGCCTAGATCTTGGTATGCAGTTCACACAATTGCTGGACACGAAAACAAAGTTCGAGACGTGTTAACCAGGCGAGCTCAAGTCGAAGGACTCTGGGACTACGATATATTTGAAATTCTCATTCCGACTGAAAAGGAGCTTCATACTCGAAACGGTAAACGAGTAGAAAAGGATCGAAAGGTTTTCCCTGGATACATTCTCATCAACATGATGATGAGTGACGACTCATTCAAGCTTGTCAAGTCAACCAGTGGAGTAACAGGATTCGTCCAATCAGGCAATAAACCAATTCCGCTTGAGAACTACGAGGTCACTCGTATCATGTCTAATCTTGAAGCAAGTCAAGAGACTCCCAAGGTCGCATGGAACAAAGGTGAGAATATTCGAGTTGTTGCTGGTCCCTTTAGCGATTTCACCGGAAAAATTGAAGAAGTCAGTACCGAAAAAGAGAAGCTTAAAGTTCTCATCAATATTTTCGGACGAGACACTCCAGTCGAACTCGATTTCGATCAAGTCGAAAAACTTTAACACGGGTCTCCTACCAATAAGTAGGAGACTTTTCATTTATGCGATTATCTGCAACCGGTAAAAGGTGGATTCTTCCAAATGTCGACCTAAAATCGGTAGATATCCTTGTCAAGGAACTTGGTATTCACCAACTAACTGCAAAGGTTATTGTCCATCGGGGACTAACGGACCCCGCCAGTGCGTTTAAATTCCTTAATCCCTCATTAGATGACCTCGGAGCGCCAGAGAAGCTTCCGGACTATGAAAACGCCGTAAAAGAGATATTAGCGGCAAAAGAAAATGGTGATCTCATCTTCGTTCATGGCGACTATGACGTTGACGGCGTTACGTCCGCCGCAATCTTCGATCGATTCTTAAAGAAGATTGGCTGTAACGTTTACACCCACGTCCCTCATCGCACGAAAGAGGGATATGGCATCAACATCAATCTTGTCCACGAGGCACAACAGCGTGGTGCCAAAGTATTTCTAACATGTGACTGTGGCATCGGTGCCCACGATCAAGTGGAAGCCGCTCTTCAATACGGCATGAGAGTGGTCGTAACTGACCACCATGAGCTTAAGGAAACCATGCCCAACGCCCATGCCGTTGTAAACCCCCACCGATCAGACAACCAATATCCATTTCCCGCCCTCAGTGGTGCAGGCGTAGTGTTTCGCCTCTGCGAAGGAATAGCCAAAGAACTAGACTCAAGCTCAGTTTCGAGTTATCGAAAAAACTACCTAGATCTTGCAGCTCTTGGCACCATTGCCGACGTAATGCCTCTTGTCGAAGACAACCGTATCATTGCAAAGTTTGGACTCGAAAGACTAACTGAAACAAAGAAAAAAGGAATTGTCGCCCTTAAAGCGATTTCCGAGATAACCGGAAAAGTTGGCTCCTACGACGTTGGCTTTAAACTAGGACCAAGACTAAACGCTGCTGGTCGGATAGACGACGCCGCATTAGCTCTCGAATTACTCCTCAGTGAAGACGACAACGAAGCCCTTCGATTGGCTCAAGAACTCGACAAGCACAATACTGATCGTCGGGCAGTTCAAGAAGTAATGATTGACGAAGCAGTTGCCATGGTAGAAGCCATGCCTTCCCTACCCAACGCCTTACTCATCTTCAAAGATACTTGGCACGCCGGTGTTGTTGGAATCGTAGCCGGAAAACTGAAAGAACGATTTAATCGACCCGCCTTTGTAGGCTGCATCGAGCCAGAATCCGGCCGAGGAAAAGCATCTGGTCGATCAATTCCTGGACTAAATTTGGCCGCAATGATCCAAAATTATCCGCTCATTGTGTCGGGCGGTGGTCACGCAATGGCGGCAGGCATCGCCTTTGATTTGGATAATGTCGAAATCATCTCGAAAGCATTTAATCAGTACGTAAGCCAATTCCTCAAACCAGAAGATTTCATTCCGGCGATCGAGTTAACTGCCGACATCCAAACAGACGAATTAACATTCGGTCTCATTGAAGAGCTTGAGAAACTTCAACCATTCGGTATGGCTAACCCAAAACCGATATTCTATGCTTCCGACGTAACCCTTAGTTCATTACGATCAATGGGTGACGGGTCTCATGCCAACCTAACAATTTCCCCAAGTTCTGGGCAAACAAACCTTCGTGGCGTTGGATTCGGATTGTTTGAAACATTCTCAACAATCGGACAAGGTCAAAAAGCTGACCTAGTATTCGAACCTCAAATCAACGAATTCAAAGGTAATCGAACTGTGCAGTGGAAGATTTCTGATGTCCGTCCACTTGAGCATGCTGACTCCCAACCGTAACCATAATGGTCAGAAGTTCAACTTTCCTTCGAACCTTGATCGGAATCGTCGTGCCCGGAATTAGACGATAAGTTGCCCTTGAGAAATCAATTTGATTTCGAATCATAACGCCACTGATGTCTACAATTGAGTCACCAACTTCCAAGCCGGCCAATTCAGCACCACTGTCCTTGGTTATCGACTGTATTTCAACTCCACCAAACTTGCTGTCGCTAATGAATACGCCAAGTAGTCCATAACTAGCCTTTTTCTCTGGAGTCAAAAAGCCTAGCACTGCTTTATTCGTCACTTCCCATGTCGGCGAATAAGCCACGACCAGCCCTCGAGGACCGAGGTATCGATTGGTAAGGAGCTGTTGGCCACTATTGCCAGTAGCTTGCTTTGAGGATTGTGCCGCACCCTGAATATCAAAACTCTGTTGATTACTCGGCGCTTCCTGCGCCAAAGCCGCAAAAAGACCGCCAATGAGGTTTCCACTTTGGCTAAACAGCAAAGCACCACCCATCTGCAAAGCAGGTTGTTCCACCCGAATCTCTTGAACCGGAAACGTCCGCTTGGACTTCTGATCAACTCCAATCTTCTCAGCGCCGGTTAATTCTGCTCTTAAAACTTGATGCGGCAAAACAGCAAGAATATTCCCTTTCTCACCATCAGATCTATCTGCCGCGCGAACAAAAGTAATGCCAACGGGACGAATCGTTGTTTTGACCAAAGTTAGCTGAGACGCAGAATCTGTTGCCTCAACCTTTACTTTGTAAGAAATTCCAGTTTCGGTCACCAAATCGGTGATACCTTTTTGAATTACGAGGGTATTGGCAACCGCGTAGCCATCCTCGCTAATGAAAACAGCTGGACCAACGGCTACGCCATTGCGCGCAAGCACACCAATCGATGTGCGCAATTTCTGCCAGGTCGCGCTTTCTACCGCAGAAAGCTGCCCGTGCGTATTCGCCAATATTCCAATCTTAGCCGCCAATAACAACATTCTTTGTATCGTTTACCTCGGTCGCAACTGGAGCACCAACTCCAGAATCCTGATCCTTGTCAATCATAATTATCGTCGCATCAACACTTGGCAATGGTTCTGCCTTCAATACAGAATCTCTAGCGATGCTAGCAGCACCAGGACTCGTTGCCCCGCCACCACCATTTCCGCCGGTCAAAGAAGCCGAAGTCTTAACCGATTCGCTGGCCATTTCTACTGCACTCTTTTTGGATTCCATCATTGCCAAGAGCGGAGCCTTAGTTCGAGATCGTCGATCAGCGGTCCTGAAAACTTTGTCTCGCTTCTCAGTCATTCGATAAGTCGGTTTATCGGTAGAAGCATCGGATGCCCACACAGTACTTGGTATATCCGGAAATGAATTATCCGATTCACTCTTCGTTGCAACAATCGGCTCTGGCTTCGTCAACTTTTGCTCAGGCAATTTAATCCCGACTCCAGAATTGCTCGCCATCTCCGGTACACCGATCAATGTCGGATCCTTTCTCGAAGTTCCGTTCATCAAAACGTATCCTAGCGCAACCACACAGGCTGCGGCTCCAGGAGCAAGCACCCAATTAAACCAAGCGAAACCAGGTCGTGACGGTTTCAAACCTTGGCCAAGAATGGCACTTCTCAGTCGCTCTTTCGAGTACTGCATCTCAGGAATATCGCGGAACGAAGCAAGGTCACCCTTGATCGACTGCAGAAACTTAACTTCTTCAGCACTAACTTCATCCTTCAGCAACGAAGCTTCAAAGACCTGAGCATCCTGCTCGTCCAAGTCGCCAAACGCGTATCCAAATAATTTGTCTTCCTTCTTTTCAAACATAATCAATCTTCTCCCAATAAAGGAGTAATCCGATCGCGCAACGCACGTCGGGCACGGAGAACTCGTAACTTAGCTCCACCTACCGTGCATCCAAGCACTTCGGCAATTTCGCTATATTCTCGTTCTTCAATATCTCTCATTACAATCATTTGCCGGTGATGTTCCGGTAATGCCATAATCGCTTTTCGCAAGGCAACCCGTCGTCGATCCTGTTCTAAATTCTCAATCGGGTTCTCAAAACTTCCGGTGGTCATCCAGTCAAGGGCGCCTTTTGCTTCCTTCTGTTCTAAGTTATTCCGTCTTGTGCCCATTCTCGCCTGGTCAGTACACAGGTTTGAAACAATTCGGAGCAACCAAGTTGTAAATTTTGCTTCGTCACGATAACGGTGAAGGTTTTGGTAAGCGCGTACAAATGCCTCTTGAACGATATCTTCGGCGTCATCACGCTTGTTAACCATCTGATAGGCAAATCGGTACACCAGGAGCCTGTGACGGTCAAAAAGGACCTCAAAGGCATCGAAGTCGCCTTCGCGGGCACGCTTTACCAGAGACTCGTCAGAATCCAAGTCTAGTCTGGCCGTTGTTGCTGCCTTCAAACTCATCGTTAAACCGCGTATCATTTAAGTTCAGTCCTTCCTTGTAACTTTCAAAGATTTGGACGAACAATTCGAACTCTCGTTACTTCATTATCCCGTGTTTTTTGAAGCTTCTATATCCAAAACGATGGTTACCGGCCCATCGTTCACTAATGACACTTGCATATCCGCTCCAAATTCACCGGATTCTACTAGAATTCCATCCTGCCTTAAGAACGAAACGAACAGATCAAATAGTGCCTTTCCAGGTTCAAAAGGAGCTGATTCCATGAAGCTGGGGCGCCTTTGCTTTCTCGCATCCCCATAAACCGTAAAGTTGGAAATTGCTAAAACTTGGAGAAACGGATCAAAGTCTTTCAGACTCAAATTCATCTTCCCATCTGGGTCATTAAAGATCCGCAAACCGGCAATCTTCTCGGCCATCTTCTTAGCTTCAGCCTCCGTATCGTCCCGATGGACCCCAACAAGAAGCAACAAACCGTGGGTACATTGACCCACAATTTTGCCGTCAACAGCTACTGACGCACTTAAAACACGCTGGATAATTGCTCGCATGATTAATAGTTACCAATAAGGGCCTTTTCTTCCTCCCAAGGTGATTGACACTCTCGACCAACAAAAGAATTATTGATGTAATGCGCAATGCCGCTTGGCTCAATATAGCCGCCTTGAATTCCGCCATCTCCATGCTTGTAATATAAATGGACCAAACTCAACGAGGCCTCTAAATCTTGTTTGGCAATTGCGGGTATTTCTCCAATGACCATTTCTTTCCTTATCGTGTTTCGAGCTGAATTGGCGTTTCCAAGATACCTTTGCAATGTTCCCGTCAAGCCTGGTCGCTTTCCATAAATTGGTCCTAGTGGCAATGACCATGTCGGACTTACTTTTCCCTTATCAAACCGGTAGATACGGAATGGGGCGTGCTTGCCTCCCCCAATGTAGAAAAGAGTGTCCGTAACCCCATAAGGAAAAAGCACCGTATTGTCATCGTCAAAATCGGCTTGCAAAGTAAAACCCTGACTAGCCGCGTGGCGAGCAAGCCATTGTAAGAATTCCTGTCTAGCTAACGCCAAACTCCTTCCGTATGGTGTGCTTTGGTATACGGTGAATGTAGCCAGAGCCAAACCCTCGGGCTTTGAGTAGCAGATTTCAGTATTCCCTTTATTGAAGTAAATTGTTCCCACTCCTCCCTGACGATGATCCTCTATCGTCCAGTGATCGGCATTCAACTCTCTTTTGGCGTTAGTGAGGAATTGCACCCATGGCCAATTCACCGTGTAACATTCTACATTTCGAAAGTTACCTTCTGAGACAAGCCGTGATTCTTCTCCGTCGTAGACAACGTTTGGAACATTAAGAAACCCAAAAGTCGCTTGAAACACTAACAGACTCGTAATCATTGATCATTCCCCGACATGTCAGACGAATATAGTCGAAAGGAAGTACCGTTTGAAACGATTTCCCAGATCCACCCAAACCGCTATCTATTGTCGTTGGTTCACTCTCTTCCTCCTTTGTGAGGAAGAGAGTGAACGGAGGGGTTCAAAAGCTACAAGCTAGAGGCTAGAAGCTAGAGGCTCACCTCAGTCTCTCGCCCAGAACATTTCGCCGGCAGACTCTTGAATCACGCTCTGCTGGAGAACGTCCAAAGCCTTTCGCAAGCCTTCCATTGGACTCATTAAACCATCTTCATGCTCAATACTCAAGACGTAGTCGTATCCAACGGTGCGAAGAGTCGAACAGAATTCTTTCCACCACTCGACACCATGACCGTATCCGACTGATCGGAAAACCCACGATCGCCCATAAATGTCACCGTAAGACTTAGTATCCAGGTTGCCGTTCAATCCAGAAGTATAAGGATCAATTCGCGTGTCCTTGGCATGAACGTGAACCAAAGCACCTTCCTTACCAAGTTGTCGAACCGCTGCAATTGGATCAATGCCTTGCCACCAAAGGTGAGATGGATCAAAGTTTGCTCCTACGTAATCGCCATCTTTGCCTATCGCATTGCGCAGTCGAAGAAGTGAATCGTTCGAGTAGCAAACAAATCCTGGATGCATTTCAATGCCGAATTTCACGTTATGTTGCTTCAAAAAGGCGGCTTGCTCGGTCCAGTAAGGAATAACGACCGAGTTCCATTGCCACTCCAAAATATCTCGAAACTCGTCGGGCCAAGCACAGGTAACCCAGTTCGGATTCGTTGCATTTGGTCCATCTCCAGGACAACCGCTAAACCCGTTTACGCACGGAATTCCAAGAGCGGAAGCAAGCTTTACACCCTGTACAAATGCATTGTGGTGATCTTCGGCAATCGACTTAACCGGGTGAAGCGGGTTGCCGTGGCATGATAAAGCCGAAAGCATCAGTCCACGACTCTCAATCGCCTTCATCAAAGCATCTCGATCAGCCTTTGACTCTAGTAACTTATCGACATCGAGGTGAGCCTTTCCGGGGTACGCACCGCAACCAATTTCTACTGCCTGAATACCTTCCGCCACGCATGTATCGAGTGCGTCTTCAAGTGACTTGTCTCCAAAGAGAGCGATGAACAATCCAATCTTCATTCCAAGTTGAGTTTATCCAACCTTGGACCAAAATTAGCCAAATTTGACCACGAGACTTACCGGGGGGAGTCGGTTAGGCACAAACCAGAGGAATAGATGACTCCCAAAGGGGTGCAGTCGTACAGTTAACTACAAAGACACAGCGACGGCCGACTTAACCCCTTCAAAATCAATCATGTCGCCAGTGCTCGCCGTAACTTGAGAATAGCTGATCACTCCATCCCGGCCAATCACAAAAACTGCTCGTCTCGACGCCGGTCCCATTCCCGACAAACTCTCCAAGACAACATCGTAAGCATTAGTCACGCTGTGCGTAAAATCGCTGATCAAGGGAATGGTGATTCCATCGTCTTTGCCCCACGCTTCCTGACAGTGAGCTGAATCAACAGTTATTCCGTAAACAATCGCTCCTGGAATCTTCTGCGTTCCGTTGCTTAGGCTGCAAAACTGAGCCGTGCAAACTCTTGTAAAGGCTCCTGGAACAAACATCAGAACCACAACGTCCTTCCCCAAGTGATCCGCCAAACTGACGTCGATCATTCCGTCTGCCGCTTTTCTTCTCAAAGTAAACAGCGGTGCCTTTGTTCCGACCGAAAGAGCCATGACTATATTATGCTGAGACGAAGTACTCGTCCAACCGTTTGCATTGGCTCATCATCGGATCCGAATAGATTTCCAATGCCCGTACCAGCGCACTTGCCGTGTCAATTGCCGTCACGCATGGAACCCCAGTTTCAATACAGGCACGGCGAATCCTCGCTGCCTCGCTCTCACTGGTCTCAGTCAAGCTAGCCGTATTGATCATCATGCTGACCCCACCTTCCATGATCAAGTCCAACAAATTAGGAGACCCAGCTTGTATCTTATTGATTCGATCACAAGCAACTCCACGACTCTGAAGAAACTCCGCCGTACCCGGCGTCGCCACGACTTTTCGGCCGCTAGCCAACAACCGACGACCAATATCTACCGCCTGGTCCTTATCCTGATCTCTAACTGTAACGCAAACCGCGCCAGAACCCTTAAAGTTGATTCCGGCGGCAAGTAACGCCTTATAAAGCGCCGCTTCATAGGTCGAATCCACGCCCATAATCTCACCCGTTGACTTCATTTCCGGTCCCAAACTAGGTTCGACTTTTCTCAGCTTCTGGAAGGAGAAGACTGGGGCCTTCACCGCATAAACTGGCGAAACCCCAACCGTCGCTAATTGGCTTGAGACATCTTGGACAAGCCCTTTATAGATCGGAGCATACTTGACTCCTCTTTCGCCCGAATAAGGTACGCCACCTGGTTCCGACATCGACCAAAGCCCGGTCGTATACCCTAGGTCCTTCAGCTTTTCTCCCATCATGCAACGAGTTGCCAAATCAACCATCGGAATTCCCGTGACCTTACTCAAGAACGGAACGGTTCGACTGGCCCTCGGATTTACTTCCAAAATGTAGGAGACGCCGTCAACGATAACAAACTGAATATTAACCAGGCCTTTTGCCTTCAGAGCTTTACCGATAGCAATACCCATTCGGCACATATCGGTGACTTCTTGGGCACTAATCGCTACCGGAGGATAAATCGCCATCGAGTCGCCGCTATGCACGCCAGCTCTCTCGATATGCTCCATGATTCCCGGAATCAAGACATCCTCGCCATCACAGATCAAATCGACTTCCGCTTCTTTACCAAGCAAGTACTTGTCAACCAAGACCGGTTGACCAGGATTCGCCGCTTCAGCTTCGCTATAAAACCCCTGAAGGTGCTCTTCACTAAAAACGATTTCCATCGCTCGTCCGCCAAGCACGAAGCTTGGTCGAACCAAAACCGGATAGCCGACTTCCTCTGCAACAATCCTGGCCTCAGCCAACGAACGAACTGCCTTGCCTTTTGGTCGCTGAAATCCAAGTTTTTCGAGAAGGGCGTCAAACAATTCACGATCCTCGGCTTCCGCAATTGCAGTCGGAGTTGTACCTAGAACATGAATTCCTCGATCTTGCAAGCCTTGAGCCAAATTGATCGCCGTTTGACCACCAAACTGACAAACAACCCCCATCGGTTCTTCGTGACTGATAACGTCCATGACGTCCTCTAAAGTTACGGGTTCAAAGTACAAGCCGTTCGATGTGTCAAAGTCAGTGGACACTGTTTCGGGGTTGTTATTGACGAGGATTGCACGGTAGCCCATGTCTCTCAGAGACCACACGCAATGAACACAAGAATAGTCAAATTCAATGCCTTGACCGATACGAATCGGTCCTGAGCCAAGTACGAGAACCGTTTCACCCATCAAAACGTAATTTTACCTCGATTTCCAGGTTCAAAAGGGGACTTATCTTCTTTTGAGTGTGCGAAAATCTGTTTTCGTTTTGGCCCGCGAAACCTGCTTCGCTGAAACCATTCCCAAGAACATTCTAGCCTGCAAATGGGACGTCGGATTGGACCAGTTCTGTCCCCATGCACTTCGGAAAGCCCGTCAATAGCGTTCCGATCGTTTGCATCGTACTCGGATTCGTGCATTTTGGGCCAAGAATAATCTTGGTTACTAAACTTCGGGAAGCGTGTAGATCGACAACGACACCATGCCTTAAATATCCATTGCGGTTAATAACCCTTCGACGGTTATTTTTAAGAAACTTATCCAACGTGGGCCCCCAGCTTTGTGAGAAGAGTCGCCATTCGCATTCACTCTTAAATGCTTGACTTTTCGATTTTGCGCCTACAAGTGAGAAAAACGCGATATATGCCGCCAATGGCAACAGTGGTTCAAATTTCTCCTCATTCGCCACGTGGTGTTGTCCGGAGAGTGACTGGCCACACTCCTCTAAGTAGGTCTCCAAACGTTCACAAATTTCCTCTTCACCATAGAGAACGTCTGTAAAGTTCCATTTCTGCTGCTCAGAAACTTCCCAGAGCAACTCAGCATCAATTTCCAAACAAACGCCTTGTCCGAGGTCTCCGTAGATCAACCATTGCTGCAAATCATCAGGCTTGGTTGAAAAGCAAACAGCATAAGTTTCTGAAACTGTATTCAAGAAGAAAGCTCCAAAGTTGTCTAATTCTTCGTGAACCAGTTTGCCAATACGTTGGTAATCTTTGTTCTCGTGATCCGCAACGTAATTAAGAAATGCCCCTCCAGCGATACCAAATTCGTCTCGGTCGTTCTGAGTCAAGCAAGATCCAGCAAACCAAGATCCGAAACAAAAGTCGGTTGGATTGCTGAGTCCTGTTTCGAGCATCCTAGCCAAGGTGTCAAGGCTAGTGTAGTGATAGAGTCTTCTAGGTGGCCTTTCAGATTCGACATAATAGTGCCTGGCTACTATTGGGAGTAACTTTGAGGCTTCCCCAAAGATAACATCTATTTTGCTACTTTCTAGACGGCTATCCATAGGCTAGATCACTCGAATCTCAATTTCCTTCAATCGCCCAGCTTCAACAACCGTATCTAGGCAAAGCACGCCCTCAACAATCGTAAATTCTGCACCAGTTACCTCAAACGCCGTTCCCCAAAGACCATCTACCGAAATCCGAGTTTTACGCTTCATCGCCTCTGTCGGATTATCCAAAACGATCTTCGCATATTGAAGATTAATATCGAACTCTAGGCAGTCAATCTTCGCTCCTTCAACTTCAACCAAGAGATTCAAATGTCGAACCACGATTCTCCGACCCACTCCATCCCAAGGTTCTAATCGCAAGATAGTCATTCCGTCTTTCGGATAGGATTCAAAATGAACCCCGACCGGAACAAAGCCTCGATCAACTGATGATAACAAGTAGCCAGTCGAATAGTGCAAATAATCGGCCAATGCAAAGCCGATATCGCCGGTATAAGGAATAACGCCACGCTCGCTTGATCCAAGGTCCGGGCAGAATCCCATACTTGCGGCACCATCGGCTCGCACAAGCGACCACGGAGCCAAGAAACCAGCAGTTGCAAGCCTTAACCCCGCTTCATCAAGCCGCGTATAGTCTCGCTTGAGCCAAGTGGTCATTGCCAAAGACGAAGACACCGATGTGTACGATGGAAACACTTCGGCAAAATCAGGAAGATAAGGATGAAACTCGTAATCCACAGTTGGACGAGATTCCGCTCCAAATGACCACCAGTTCGGCGAAGAAGATTTATGCGACAGGCATAGTTGCTCAACCGACCCCGTAGCACTCATCGAGTCCTCAATCTCCGCCAAGGTACTGACTTCATCCAAAGTGGTTAATGAGAAATTGCGGCCATTCCAAAATGGTAACCGAGACCGTTCCAACAATCCCTTCCTCAGAGTTCGCCACTCATCGAACCGGTAGAGTTCACTCCCACCATACAGGGCCTGTGCAACAAACCCCTCTCGATCCGCAAACTTAAGCATGCCACGAACAAGCTCATGAGCCAAATCAACGTACTCTTCCTTCGATCGAGTTAATTTTGCGCAAGTCGCTAAGTCAGCACAGGATAAATAAAACTTCGCGGCAAAAACGTAAAGCTGAGACCGGCTAGCGTCCATCGCAACCGAATCCTTCCAAGGTGGACAAATTGCCCCAAATGTTCCTTGTCCAGGCTTATGGAATCGCTTGAGAAGAAACTTCTCGACGTAGTCATCGATGATCTTGACCTCGTCCGGTTCAAAATAGACTCGATTCTTTTCAACCAGAAAAAGAGCATCAGCCAAGCTAGAAGCGATGCACCAGGCATTGTCAAATTCCGCGATTTGCCTTGGCTCCTCACTGACATCCATCGGAAGAATCCCAAATTCAAATGGTCCCTCATGGGCGACCTGATGCTTACAAATCCACGCTGCCCGCTTCATCGCGAGATCTTTGATCGGCTCAATGATCATCAGATGAGCCCAAGACTCTCGCCCATCCATGTCCTTGACAATGATTCGATTCTGTCCAGCCCGCGCCGACCGAATAGTGACCGTTCCCCCAAATTCATCCGACTCCGAATCAAGTTCCGCTTCCTCATCGTCAGAGCTAAACTCCGTAGGTCGAGTACCAGAAACTTCCACAATGGCTGGAGCATCCATCGGAATCACGCAACCAGGGATGGGACGAAACGTTGGGACTCCATAGTCCGTCAGGGCCATCGGAATATCGTAACCATGCTTAGCCAAAACTGGCGCAAAACAAATTTGAAATGTCTTTTCTTCTTTCGGCTCCATGATCAAGGTCGTATGGTCGTAGAACCACTCACCCCAATCTTCCCGATCAATAGTGGCTCGAGAGTGGATATAGGCAATCGGAAACCCTTGCCAACCCATCGTCGTTCGTAAAGACATCGGCGAACTATGAATGAACTCCCAGGTCGTGTCCTTTCCGGGGAAAATTAGCAATCCCGGAGGATCGCCGCATACCTTTTTCGCGACCACATAGCTGCCAGCTCCCCCGACGTGCTTTTGCACAATTGTTCGCTCAGTCAGCAAGGCATTCATTCCTTCGTCAGAAATGGGAAAGCCCTCAAGCAAGGTCTGCATCGCAAGTGGAAAACCCAATTCCCCAATCTCAATGCTGCTCCTACTTTTGTTCGCAATCGTGATGTCCCAGAGAATTACGCCCGGATGTTCGGAATCCTCGTAGAACTTTCCTTTAACCGATAGATCACTGAGAAGAGAAAACTCGTAGTCAATTTCAACTTGACCATCGCCAATAACCGGATCACCACCGGTATTGCGGCTCACTATCCAAGGCTCGTCAGGTCCTGTACGAGTTCCGAGCAAGATAGAGCCAGGCACATACTCCTCTGTAGTTTCATCTCCCATCGGAATTGGACCAGAGATAAACTGTTGGTCACCACCAAAAGGACTTCCGCCTTCATTGACCCAAAGACTGGTCATCCGACCAGCCGGTCCAAAGCTCAAGCTGATGGACGACGTGCTCAATTCGGCAGTGTCAAATCCGAATTCAAAGTCATCCATTGGCTAACATTATAGTGAAATAGGGTAACAAACGCACTGGTGTTAGAGCGACTTGCGGTAATTGGTTTCGGAGAATTTGCATCGGCGTCATACGTCGCAGCTTCAATTGCCAATTTTTATGGCGAAAGAGAGATCGAAATTTATGCCTGGGACGAGAACAAAGAAAGGTGCGACGCAATGTGCCGAGTACTTCGAATATTCCTGCGAGTCAAACAGATTCCGCACAAAGTTTACAGCATTGAATCAAGAGCAACGGTACTATTTGGTGCCCATGGCTTGGTGAATTGCTCCGGATTCCCCCTCGGCGGACTTAACTTTGAACATCCTGTTTTTGACGTATTAGAAAATCAATGGTGGGAGTCACCCACTTCCGACAAGGCAGCCCAAGATTCCATGAAATTCCAAATCCTAAGATGGATCAACAAAGAAGAATTCCCATCCGTGTATATTCACGAGAACCGGGAGTCCCCACTGGTTAAATGGCTGAATAACTTTTAGACTTCAACAGGTTCGTTCGCCATTGCGCGTATTGAAGCCTGCTGCGCAAGCTTTCCAGCAATAGTTCGAAATGCCAGTGCCTGCAAAGTCTCAGGGTGACTAACTACTGCAGGGATTCCAGCGTCGCCTGACATCGAGATAATAGGATCAAACGGAATCGATCCCAAATATGGAACCGAGATGTGCCTTGCAAGTTCATCACCGGTCATTCCAAAGAACATCTTCTTCCTCTCACCCGAAATCGGATCCTCATATTCCCCCATGTTTTCAATAACTCCGAGGATTGGTGAGTTCAACCTCCGAAAGAGCTGAACCGCTTTTCCTGCAATATTGGCGGCTACATTATGCGGAGTCGAAACAATGACGACTCCGGTTAACGGCACCAGTTGAGCCAATGACATCGGCGCATCGCCAGTACCCGGAGGAAGATCAACCAGCAAGTAATCCAGTTCCCCCCATTCAACATCTGCCAACAATTGACGAACGGTACCCGCAACCATAGGTCCCCGCCAAAGAACCGCACTATCGTCCTCAAGCAAATAGCCAAGCGACATCGTTTGCACGCCGTACTTCAGAATCGGAATAATTTTTTGCCCCTCGGTGAATGGCTTATCACTCTGTGAACCAAGCATCAACGGAATAGAAGGACCATAAACATCGGCATCAAGGATCCCAACCTTGGCCCCAGTTTGCGACAGTGCCAGCGCCAAATTAACCGTAACTGTTGACTTTCCGACTCCACCCTTTCCGCTGGCGACCGCAATCACATGCTTAACGCCCGTAATCAAATCTTCAGGCTTCTGGTTTCGATTCCTGACCGTTGCCGTCATTTCAATTTCAACCGTCTCAACCCCATCAAGTGCCAATACACACTCTTCGGCTTGTGATTTCAATTGCTCCTTCACTGGGCAAGCTGGAGTGGTCAAATCAATCTGAAATGAAACCTTCGGCAAATCCAAAATGACGTTTTTGACAAAGCCCAGAGTTACAATATCTCGATGCAGGTCAGGGTCCATAACGGACTTTAAGGCTTCGCGTACATCTACTTCAGTAATGGGCATTGGCACCTAAAGGGTACCTCCCAACCTGAAAACCCAGACCGATTTTCGGCGAACTCCATTATCGAGCCTTAGAAATTCTGTAGGAATCAAATACCGGATAAATAACGCAACCGACAAAGATCAGAATCGGAATCGCAATTGGCAACCCCGCCAATGAGCATATCAGACCAAATATCCCTCCTCTAACCCACAACTTGCTCGCACTTTCATGCGTTTTACGCCAAACCATCGGAGAATTCATGGTCCAAGGAACTCGAATTCCGATGAATGGATTCGGTTCAACTCCCTTCATCGCAAATCCCAATACGACCAAGAGTATAGAGAGAAACACCGTAACTGTCTTGGGGACCGACGAATAATTGCCCGACAAAATTGTTTGATGTATCACCAAGAACATCGCAACCATGAATCCCGCAATTATGTTGATTCCCCTGGTTGCATTCTGTCCCAAACGTTTTCCACTTACGACTCCTATCAAGCCAAATACAAATCCAAGGAAGACCATGAATATTGGAATGAAAAGTAACGCTTCCATCTTGCTGCCGTAACGATCAGGTTGACCGTTCAGTCCCCAGTGCATGGGAACCGAATCCGGCAATATCGAATTGTATCGGTAACTAATCAGTCCCGCTACAGCAGCACCGACAAAAAATATGGTTCCGGCAAAGTATCTCACCTCAACTACAAATTACCAAGGAAACGTCAGGCGAGTTTCAAAAAAACTATTTATGATTGAATCCTCGAAGGTCACTCGGCATAATCCCAAGGATTTCCTTAAAAGCGTCGCGGAGGGCTTGCGGAGCGCCAAAACCAGCCCTCGTCGCAATCGAATCAACCGACAACTTAGTAGAAATCAAGAGCTCAATTGCGTATGCAGTTCGACATCGCTCAACAAACGATTGAAACTTGATTCCTGAATACTGTTTAAAAACTCTAGAAAAGTGATGCCCCGAATAGCCAACAATGTTTGCTGCTTCCGGCACTGGCCAGTACTTTGCCGGATCCTTCCGAACCATCTTCAAGAGAGGCAACATCGTTTCCGGAAAGTGGTGATCAATCGGACAAAGGTCAATTTGATCTTTGTTCGACATCATTTGTCCAATCGTGGAATAAAGAATCCCAATCAGAAGCATCTCAAAATTCTTGCTTGGCTCCCTTATCATTCCCTCGAGTACCTGTATCGAGTGGCTATGAATCGGAAACACACTCTGAGAACTCAAGTATCGCTTTGACTTCTCAAAGCTCGCCGACAATTTAGGAAAGGAAGATGCTTTCCATAAAATGATGATCGACTCATGACGACCCTTAGTCACTCTCATTCGGGCCGAGCGCGAACGACACAAAAATACCGTATCCGATGGCACCACAAACGGATTTTGATGGTCATCCGACATGAACAATGTCGTGCCCTTCTTTTTGAAAACCAAAGCCCAAGTTTCGGTCCCTAAATCGGTCAAACCGTCCATAGATTCGGAAACGTCTTGCTCAAAATTGAGAACCTTAAAACATCCAGTTGAACCCGGATACGAAGTCTCCCGAAACACTTGCTTCGCTGACTCAGCTTGGTAGCTGACCGAGAAGTCTTTCTTTGTGATGGTTGAACGAATGGCAGTAATTGGATTTTTCCTGTTAGTGGTTTGAAAGTGGTTGTACCACGATTTAAGGTAGAACACTAGGAGTGCGTGAATCATTTAGTGTCGCAATTGTAGGTGCGACCGGCGCCGTAGGCGGAGAATTTCTCAGATTATTTGAGCAACGGAAGTTTCCAATAAGCTCACTGACATTGCTGGCAAGCGAACGATCGGTCGGTAAACAGCTAACATTTGACGGCAAAGCGGTCGAAATAAAGGAAGCAAAACCTGGTGCTTTTACCGGGGTTGATGTGGTCTTTTTTTCGGCTGGAGCTTCGAGGTCAAAGGCTCTAGTTCCCGATGCACTCGCAGCTGGCAGCCTCGTCATCGATAATTCCAGTGCTTTCAGAATGGACCCGGCTGTTCCATTAATAGTTCCTGAAGTTAATCCGTCCTCATATACAAATGAAAACAGGCTATTCAGCGTCGGCAATTGCACCGCAATCCTACTCTGTGTTGCCATCAATCCTCTGCGAAAGCTAGGCAAGTTGAACCGAATCATTGTTAGCACTTACCAGAGTGCAAGCGGAGGCGGAGCGGGAATGATGCGCCAACTAGAGGCCGAAACAAAAGCAATCGTCTGTAACGAAGAATTGCCGCCAACTTCCCTATCCCAAACATATGGATTCAACCTTTTCAGTCACAATACTACTGTCGGAGAATCTGGCTACAACGAAGAAGAATTAAAAGTGATGGAAGAAACTAAGAAAATTCTTGGTGATCCAAACTTAAAAATCAACGTAACCTGCATCCGTGTCCCTATTCTTCGCGCTCATACCGAAACGGTAACGCTCGAATTTGATGGACCAGCACCCTCGGTCGAAGCAGCACGTGAGGCACTTTATAACGCGCCTGGCGTAAAACTTATTGACGATCGAGAAGCAAACCATTTCCCAACTCCCCTCGAAGCAAGCGGAGCAGATGAAGTGCTAGTAGGAAGAATCCGTCAAGACTTAAGCAACCCAAATGCGTTGTGTTTAATGTTGAGCGGAGATCAGCTTCTCAAGGGCGCTGCACTTAATGCAGTTCAAATCGCCGAGCTTGTGCTCGGCATATAAAAGAAGTTAACTTATGGCAAAACCAACAAAAGACGCATCGAGATTACTCTTCAAGGCCGCGCATGACCTTTTCAAAGATGAGGACGAGCGCGATGAGTTTCTTGATGCCATGTTGGCAGGTGAAGCCAAAGAACAAGCCCTCATCATTTTAATTGATCGACCAGAAATAAAATCATTTCCCCGAGATCGAAAGCTGAGCTGGCAGCCATCTTTTGTCGAACGAATCAGCGACAGTTCATTCAAGGCTCAAAAGCATCCGCTCTATTTCAAAGGATCGTATTATTCCCTCGATTTTTCGTCAGTATTCGCTGCTTCCGCGATGCTCGCAATCGAAACCCCGCCCAAGCGAATCCTCGACATGTGTTCCTCGCCGGGTGGCAAGGCAATCTTTGCCTACCGGGCATTCAAGCCTGATCTCTTGCTTTGCAATGAGATCATGAAGAAGCGGATCACGACCCTGATTGGCAACCTACATCGCTGCAAAGTCGAGTCGAGTTATGTCTGGAGTTCCGATCCTTCCGTCTACGCCCGCAAGTACAAAGAATACTTCGACTTAATCATCTGCGATGCGCCATGTTCTGGTCAGTCCCTCATGGCAAAAGGCGACGAAGCCCCTGACGCATTCGTACCCAACATGATCGACATGAATGTCGGACGCCAGCGCCGAATCCTCGGCAACTCATATCACAGCCTTTCAAAGGGCGGCCATCTTCTCTACACAACGTGCACCTTTAGCCCGAAGGAGAACGAAAGGGTCATTGAGTGGTTCATCCGCACTCATCCAGACATGGAAGTAGTCGAAGTCAAGCTACTCGAAGAATTTAAGTCTCCTTACGAAGATTTTCCTTCCTATCGGCTCTATCCGCATCAAGGTCTTGGCGCTGGAGCCTATGCCTGCCTCCTTAGAAAGAAGGGAGAAGTCCCCCAAGTTGAACCATTCATGGGCGACATCCCTTACCTTTGGAAGTTCGGTGACGAGTTCATCAAACCGTTGACACCGGCCGAAAAGGCTGCGCTAAAACAAGCCGAGGAAGACGCTAAGCCAAAACCCCCGGTCAAGCTGTCAGCCCGTCAAATTGTCAAGGAATTAAACAAGGATAAAATCCGAAAGCCTTTGGTCAAAAAACCTCGAAAGCGACGGAAGAATTAGCTTTTAATTCTTTAGAGTGTCAATACTGACAATGTCAGTATTCAATTTCCATTATCGGAAGTAGTGCGGCATAGATCAAAATTCCCCTTGACGACGTTTGTCATCAAGAGGAATTGTTCATCCAAACTTTTGTCCTTACTTATTGTTTTACGAAACCAGATCGTAGCGACCCAAGTTCATAACCTTGGCCCATGCCGCGACAAAGTCATGAATGAACTTCTCCTGCGAGTCTTCGCATCCATAAACTTCAGCAAGAGCCCGAAGCTCTGAATTTGAACCAAAGATCAGATCGACTCGAGTGCCAGTCCACTTAAGTCCGCCGGTAGTTCGGTCACGTCCCTCAAAAATATCATTAGACTCTGTACTCGCCTTCCAAGTGGTAGACAAATCAAGGAGATTGACAAAAAAGTCATTGGTAAGCGATTCCTTGCGCCTGGTGAAAACACCGTGAAGTGAATTTCCAAAGTTCGTACCAAGAACTCGCATTCCACCAATCAGGACCGTCATTTCAGGTGCAGTAAGATTCATCAATTGCGCCTTATCAACCAGTAACTCTTCCGCCGAAGGTGACTGAAGTGCAAGATAGTTTCGGAAGCCGTCGGCCATCGGTTCCAAAACCGCAAACGAATCAACGTCAGTCTGTTCTTGCAAAGCATCTCCACGGCCAGGAGTGAATGGCACGTCTATCAATTGACCAGCATTTTTCGCCGCCTTCTCAATACCGGCACCGCCACCCAAAACGATGAGGTCGGCCAAAGAAACCACCTTACCATCGGACTGAGAATCATTGAATCGCTTCTGAATTCCAGAAAGGGCCTCCAATACTTTGCTCAGTTGCGCTGGCTCATTGACTTCCCAATTGCGTTGAGGCTCCAATTGCAGACGTGCACCGTTAGTGCCGCCACGTTTGTCCGATCCTCGGAATGGTGCAGCCGAAGCCCAGGCGGTAGACACGAGTTCAGACACCGTCAGACCCGAAGCAAGGATATCTGCCTTGAGCGAAGCAACGTCGTTACTATCAACCAGGCGGTGAGTTACCGCGGGAACGGGGTCTTGCCAAATCAAGTGCTCTCTCGGTACTTCAGGACCAAGGTAGCGTTCAATCGGTCCCATGTCCCTGTGGGTTAATTTGAACCATGCTCGGGCAAAGGCATCGTTAAATGCTTCTGGATTCTCCAGAAATCGTTGTGAGATTGGCCCGTATATCGGATCAAATCTCAGCGCGAGGTCAGTAGTCAACATTGTCGGGGAATGACGCTTCAATGGATCATGAGCGTCTGGAACGGTGCCCGATCCCGCACCATTCTTTGGCTTCCATTGGTGAGCACCGGCCGGACTCTTGCTCAGTTCCCATTCAAATCCAAAGAGGTTCTCAAAAAAGTTGATGCTCCACTTAGTTGGAGTTGTCGTCCAAGATCCCTCTAAGCCGCTAGTAATAGTATCTTCACCGTTACCAGTTCCAAATGTATTCTTCCACCCACAGGATTGATCTTCAATGCTCGCTGCCGCAGGCTCTGAACCAACGTAAATGCTAGGATCAGCAGCGCCATGAGTCTTGCCAAGCGTATGTCCACCCGCAATGAGCGCAACCGTCTCTTCATCATTCATCGCCATTCGGGCAAATGTCTCTCGTATATCACGGGCAGATAACAGCGGATCAGGATTGCCGTTTGGTCCCTCAGGATTAACGTAGATGAGGCCCATTTGAACCGCCGCAAGAGGATTTTCTAGATCTCGATCACCCGAATAGCGTTTGTCGCCAAGCCACTCCGTTTCGTTACCCCAATAGATATCTTCCGCCGGTTCCCAAACATCAGCTCGTCCGCCACCAAATCCAAAGGTCTTGAATCCAGCATTTTCGAGCGCGCAATTTCCCGCAAGGATCATAAGGTCGGCCCACGAAATCTTTTTGCCGTACTTCTTCTTAATTGGCCAAAGCAGCAACCGTGCCTTATCCAGGTTCGCATTGTCTGGCCAGCTATTCAATGGGGCAAATCGTTGAGTACCAAAGCCGCCACCACCACGTCCGTCCGAAATTCGATAGGTGCCCGCGCTGTGCCAAGCCATTCGGATGAAGAACGGACCATAGTTCCCAAAGTCGGCTGGCCACCAATCTTGGGACGTTTTCATCAATTCCAAGATGTCACTCTTCAAGCTAGCCAAGTCGAGGGATTTGAATTCATTCGCATATTCGAAATTGGTACCCATCGGATTGGAAAGATCAGAATTTTGTCGAAGAATATTCAGTTTTAACTGATTCGGCCACCAATCTCGGTTCCTAGTTCCGCCTCCAGCCGCATGATGAGCAAATGGACATTTGCCTAAACTCTCGGTATTAACAGATGGACTATCGGTCGACGTGGACTGTTCGCTATTCATTTCATTCATGAGATTTTTCCCTTTGGATATTTCGTGTGACTCTTTTGCTGACATTGGGGACACACACCCCAAAAAATGATTTCGGCTTCTTCAACAACGAATCCGTGGACCGCAGATGGCTCAAGACAAGGTGCCTCGCCAATGGTGCAATCCACGTCAGTTGTCGCGCCACATTGCCGGCAAACAATGTGATGATGGTTGTCTCCTACCCTCGCTTCGTATCTGGCAGGATGTCCCGAAGGCTGTATTCGACGAACAAGCCCAGCTTCAACAAGTGCGTGAAGGTTGTCGTAGACTGCCTGAGTAGAAAGCGTTCCGAGGCGCTCACGAGAGGCAACGGCTATAGCTTCTGCATCTCGATGCTGCCCGTCACCTTGTACCGCAGTAAGGACGGCAAGCCTTGGTGCCGTTACCCGAAGACCAGCATTCCGGATGCAATCATGAAGACTCTTTTCATCCGGTAACATAGATTAAGTATATCTCCCTCTTTGGAATGATTCAAGATTTGGAATAACTCAATTTCAAGTCTTAATGGGAGGTGTGGTTAAATCTATCGACCCCGCTATCCGTTGTCTGTGCTCTGGGCCTTGAGCCTTGCTCTGTGCCTTGTGCTCTCCTATTCAGCAACAATCATCGTCCCTGAACCTTCATTCGTAAAGATCTCCTGCAGAATCGCATCCGCCTTCGTCCCACTAATTACGTGAACTTGATCAACCCCACCCTTCAGCGCCCGAATCGCGTTCGATAGCTTAGGAATCATTCCACCAGATATCGAAGGGTCCTTAACTAATTTCTCGGTCTCTGCAACCGTCAAGACGCTGATCAACGACCCAGGATCGTTTAAATCGCTCATTACTCCATCAACTCCAGTCAATTGAATGAGCTTGCTCGCCTTCATCGCAATCGCAAGTTCAGCCGCCAAAGTGTCGGCATTGATGTTCAAGATATTCCCTTCACTATCGGCTACCAATGAGGCAATAATTGGCACGGAATCCAAGGACATCAGGCTCTCCAAAGCTTCCAAATTCACACCGTCAACATCTGCTACGAATCCAAAGTCAACTTCTCTTTCTTCATCAACTCTATCGTCATGAATGACCACCGGCGGTCTGCGATGAGCCTTGATCAAACCAAAGTCCGCTCCGCCAATCCCAAATGCTGAAATTCCAAGCGCATTCATCGAAGCAACCAAGTCCGAATTCAAGACACCAGCAAACGACATCTTTGCAACTTCTATCATTTCTTCGCTCGTGACCCGACGACCAGAAACAAAAGCACTTCGATACCCTAAACGCTCGCCAAGTTCGGTGGCATGCTTGCCTCCACCATGGATGATAACGACCTTGATTCCAAACAGGCTCAACAAGGCAATCTGCTCCATGATCTGGTTGAGAGTCGACTTGTTCTCGCACAGCTCTCCACCTAACTTAAACACAAAACGTTTTCCACGAAAAATCTTGATGTATGGGAAGGCACTTCTTATGCTTGAGAAGTCAACGACGGACGAAATGTGAGGAGATGTCATGAGATGTTTTTGGGATCAAAAAGGGTGTCGAGAAGGGAGGCTTGGGCCCAAAGGCGATTCTCCGCTTCGTCATAAATTGCGCTCTGAGGTGAATCCAAAGCGTCATCCGAAACCTCGAGATTTCGGCGAACTGGCAAGCAATGCAAAAGGGTCTTTGCCGAAGCAATTTTTGCCTCAGTCATCAGCCATTCGGCATTCTCTTCAAGCATCGCAGCCAATTGGTTCGGATTTCCATAAGCCGATGATGGCGCCCAATTCTTAGCGTAAATAACCGTTGCGCCAAAGAGAGCATCTTCTTGATTGTTCGTGATGCTCAACGAACCGCCAAACTGTGATGCCACATTACGCGAATGGTCAACAAAACGAGGGGCAAGTTCAAAACCAGGAGGATGAGCCAAAACGATGTCGTGCCCAAGGTGCGCAGCCGCTAACAACGCTGAGTGTGGAACCGCCATCGGCAACGCCTTGATATGCGGTGCCCACGACAGAACAAACTTGACTCGTTCATTCCCATGTCGCTCACGCATCGCCATCATATCTGCCAGACTCTGAGCTGGATGCTCACAAGCCGATTCCATACTGACGATAGGAATCTCCGCATGCTTCTCGAATCCCCGCAAAACCGTTTCCTGAAGGTCTTCATCAAGCGACTTCAGAGCTCCAAAACTCCGAATAGCCAAGGCATCAACGTAACGGCTTAAAACTTTTGCGGCATCCTTAACGTGTTCAACCGTTGTTCCATTCATTAACGCGCCTTCGCCAAATTCCAAGGCCCAAGTATCGCCACCTGCCGACAAAGATAAGGCATTACCACCAAACCGCTTCATCGCAAGTTCAAATGAAACCCGGGTGCGCAAAGAAGGGTTAAAAAACAACATTCCCAAAGTCTTATCTTTGATGTTCTTCGGAATCTTCTTGCCCTGCTTGATAGCCAGAGCATCTTCAACAATCATCCGTACGACCACAGGATCATGGTCAAGAAAGGACACAAAGTTCTTCATCGTAAACACTTCTCCAAGTTCGCCCTAAATTCAATCATGTGTTCTTCACTCAAAGTGATGGGCGGTAGCAGGCGTAAAACCATCGGATCCTTACTGGTTCCCGTAATAATCTTCTCTGTTAGCAGCCGATCCCGAAGATCTTTTGCCGGCACCCTTGTTTTCAATCCAATCAAACATCCGCGTCCTCGAACTTCTTCAACTCCATCAACCGCAAGCAAGTCCTGCATCAAAACGTCAATTGACTTCACATTGGTCAACAAACTACCGTCTTGAAGCATGTCGCACGTAGCCTTTACGGCCGCCATCGCAACTGGACCACCACCGTATGTCGATCCTAAATCGCCCATCGAAATCTCGTCCTTAACCGCATCAGAAACCGCCAACAACCCAACCGGATATCCGCTCGCGATTCCCTTTGCACTCGTCATCATGTCTGGTTCAATACCTGAATACCCAGAAATATAGAATTCACCTGTTCGACCAAATCCACTCTGAACTTCGTCAAAAATCAATAGAATCCCTTTATTGGAACAAACTTCTCGAAGCTTCAACAAATAGTCCTGAGCGAACTCAACCATCCCCGCCATACTTTGAATCGGTTCCAAAATCACGCAGGCAAACTCCTCAGTTAACCGATCAAGTCCGGCGTAGTCATTGGGTGACAGAAAACTCACTCGATTCCCAATCCAATTCCCTAACTCAATGTTAGTCTTCGCATTGTCCGAAACCGCCGTACAAAGTAGCGACCGGCCATGAAACGAGCCCTTGTACGAAGCGACCAACTCCCGCCCGGTCATCCGAATAGCTAGTTTCAAAGCATTCTCGTTCGCCTCAGCCCCAGAGTTGCAGAAAAAGAAGTTCCTTAAGCAAGGATGAACGATCGAAGCCAGCGCATCGGCAGCCTCACTCCGAATCGATGTTTCCGCAACATTCGAATAAAAGAAGAGCTTGCGTGACTGCGCATCGATTGCATTGATAATGGGTGCGGGACAATGCCCCATCAACGCAACTGCATGACCACCGTACATGTCCAAATATCGATTTCCGGCTTCATCGAAAACATAAACGCCTTCACCTCGCTCAATCGAAAACGGAAGCGCTTCGAAAGTGCTGATCAAAAACTCGCTCAAACTGGCCTCAATCCTCCGAACCAAAGCCCGGCCGTCTCCGCCATTCCAAACATCAAGTTCATATTCTGAATTGCCTGTCCCGCCATTCCCTTGACCAAATTGTCAATTGCCGCGTGCACCACAATTTGCTTATCCTTCACCGTGACCGAAATATCACAAAAATTCGACCCAACAACGTTTACAATTTCTGCCGGAGTTGAACCCTTAAAACGAATAAACGGATGTTTTCGGTATCGCACCTTTAACATAGCTTCAACTTCTTCCTGCCCAAACTCCATATCCATATCAATAAACGCCGAACAGAGAATTCCTCGACTAATTGGCAAGCTATGGGCTACAAATGGTATCGATTCGAAAGTACCACCCGCATCATTCAGACATTGAATCACTTCAGGAACGTGCTGATGCTCAAGTACCTTATAGGCACTAAAATTTGCATGTCTAACCGGATGATGAGTCGTCGCCCTGGGGTCCTTTCCGGCTCCAGAAGATCCAGTAGCCAAGTGCAAGTGAACAGACCGAATCGGATGGCTCACAAAAGGCAAAAGCGAAAGATTCGCCGCCGTCGCCAAACAACCAGGATTTGCGACTAAAGAAGCCAATCGAATCTGCTCACGAAACACTTCCGGTGACCCATAAACCGCTGATGACCTCAAATTTCGATATTCAAAAGTCTGATCGTAATGCTTTCGATGAACCTCAAAGTCCTTAATCCTCAGATCTCCACTTAAGTCAATAATCTTCGAACTCGGCAAAACTTCAACGATTTCCTTAATGCTTGCCGCACTCGCCCCATGCGGAAGTGCCGAAATGATGCAAACTTTTTCAAAATCCTTAAACATGTCCGCTTGCAGCGATGACTGGAACTTCAAATCGCAAACACTGGCCAGGTGCGGGTGAACCGATGAAACATGCTTTCCGTCATTGGACCTCGACGTCACGAGAACTACTTCAACGTTCGAGTGACCAGCAAACAACCGAAGCAGTTCACCCGCACCAAATCCAGTTCCACCCAGAATCCCAACTCCAATCTTCAAAGTCCCACCTTCCCAAGCAAGAATTCCGCCAGAGCAACCCCGTGCGACCGAGCATTAATCCCCTGAATCCCAACCTTCTCCTTCACAAAATTCGACCCTGCATCATGATCGGTCACCGGACCACTCACAACATCCGACAAAATCCCGAACTGTTCGCGTAAAAAGTTTTGCCCGCCCCAAGCCCCAACTGGGTCATTAGCACACAAAACAATCGCCTTCGTCCTAGCTTGAACCGCCTTATCTGACAAGATATTCTGAACCCCATAAGTCCCCATAATCCCATCCCCAAGTTCAGCCACAATCACCTGAGCATCTGTCTCCAAAAGCACCTGCAACGACTTACGCGCTCCCGCATTCGAGTTCGCCTCATTCGTCGTCACAATCCCCGCATCATTAAACGAAGACGTATATTCCGCCCCGTGATCCATCATATTCAGCGTGTCCCGAAGCAACGAAACCCCGCTCAATTTGCATCCCGCAACCTTCAGCCCCTTCGTATGAAAGTGCCGAATAATCTCGCAAGCCGCAAACGTCTTTCCCGAATTCATACACGTACCCGCGATGATGATAATCGGAGTCTTCTTCGCATCCTCCAAAGTCCCGCTCGGATTAATAGAGTTCATCCCAATATGAGCGGCAATCCCCTTCCTCTGCGCCATTTCCGGAAAAACCAGTACAGAACCCAAAATCTCAATTCCAAACGGAGCCCCAATCTGAGGATTCGCCGAAGTGCACTTCCCAATCACCCCGCCCAGGTTCAAAACATTTAAAATATCGCCAACCGCTACCGTCTCCGGAACCACGCCCGAATACCCATGCAGTGCATTCCGATGCCCAAGCGCCCCGACAATAATATCGCCGTCATGCAACGAAACCATTCGCCCATCGCACCCCTCAAGAGTGTTGTAACTAGTCTTCTGACCAATCACCCGACCACAAACCAAATACCCTTCCTGTGCGACAATCGTCGAAGAAACCCGAATCTCCTTCCGCAAAGGCACATTCTTCGAAACCGATCCGATCTTATCGACCGTAACGCGGATCATATATTCCTCAGGAACTGCTTAATAGGTTCAAAAACTTCCGAATTCTCCGTCGCAATAAAAATTGTATTGTCCCCGGCAATTGTCCCAACTATCCCAGCCAACAGCGAATTATCAACCGCCTCGGCCACCGGAGCCGCTCCACCACTATCAGTCTTCACCACCAACATATTCGGCCCGGCAGTAGAGATCGATTGAATAAAATGGCTCAGCCGAACGCGATCCAGACGACCTGCTACCCGATAAGATCCGCTAATCTTCGAAATCCCAAGGAAGCGAAAATCCCGACTGATCGATGACTGAGTGACGTCAAATCCACTCTCGACCATTTTGGCAACAACGTCCTCTTGAGCCGAAAAAGCTCCAGTCGCAATAAGCGTAAGCAAAAACTCGTGACGAGGGTTCTGACTTTGCATGAATGTGCATAATTATGCACGATTTCTTACATATTATGCAACTAGCGAATGAAGTGAATCTTCGGATCGCTCATATCATCGAGCAACATCACCGCCGTAACCGGCATCGGACGATCCTTCGCAACATCCCGAGCCTCATCAAAAGTCAATTCGACAATCTTCAGCCCGTCAAGGTCAATAAACTGACCAAATCCAGCCGCTCCAGCCTTGGTGCTAAAACAAGCAAGCCCGTGAACGTTCTGGTGGCAATAGCAGCCATACCGCTTGCTGGCAACATGACTCAACACAAACACACTGGACGGAAACTCGTTGTCCAGTCCTAAAATTGGTTGTATCAGTGTTTGCATATCCATGTTCTCCGTATAGTTCAATATCGGAAAACTGACCGACTTCTTTAGGGATCCATCTACACTCTGGTAATCCAACCAGCAAAAATCCTCCAGATCCCTGAGCTCTGTGTCCAGAGTTTTGAGGTATTATCTCTATCTCGCCCGGACGTAGCTCAATGGATAGAGCATCAGTCTTCGGAACTGAGGGTTGGGGGTTCGAGTCCCTTCGTCCGGGCCAATTCCACCCACAACTACTTCTTCGCAGGGTTCTTATACCCCTCAAACGAACATCCGCTCGTCCGAGTCTTCGGCGCATAAGTCGGATCAAACGGCTTCATCGGCTCACCCAACAACCGCGCCATCTCCGTGTTCATCTGGTTCAAATAATCCACCGAATACCCCGCCCAGCGCTTCACAATCATCCCGTTCTGGTCCATCAACGTACTATAAACCGACGCCGGAGCCTCGTACGCCTGCATAACCTCAACCTTCGGGTTCGGAACCACCGGATACGGAACCGTCATGTCCGTCACCCAATGCTTCGCATCCTCCATCTTCGCGTCCGTCACCGCAATAAACTCCACCCGACCACCAAAGTGCTTATATAGCCCCTGAATCAGCGGTTCGGCGTCAAAACTACACGGACATCCCTTCTTCACAAAATACACAAACTGCGGCTTCGGACCTTGCCCACCAATCGGAACCGGCTTGCCCGTCGTGTCCGGCAACTTAAAAAACTTCCCAACCTTCCGGTTCAACTTCACCACGCCCGCTTCCATCTCCGCCGTAACCGGATGCCGCGGCTGACCCAAGTCCGCCCCAACAAAAGCCTTCCCCCGAATCGAAGCCATGTACGCAAACGCCCCACCCGCAATAACCAGTAGCGAGCAAAATATCAAAACGACAATCCTAAGTGGTCTCATTGGTTCTCTAGTCTATCCCCTCCCATCCAAATCTACTGTCGCAAGAATCAATGACCCGTCAGATTTGACACAACTCTCCTTCCCTGCCCCTGCATCTTGCTATTTCTTGAACTTAATCTTGTATGTCATCAAATACACGGCATCATCGACAATAGACGGTTGGCTGATATTCGCCATCGACGTGATCTGAGTGACGGCATCAAGCCGCTGAAGAATCATGTTATCAATGTTAAACACCGGTGCGTCTTTCCGTGGCGAGTGGATAGAAAGCTTCACCGAAACATTCTCGGAGAAAATGGGAGGTCGAATATGAATCTGAATCGTTCGGCTTGAGGACCCTGGCCCCGGCCCTGTCATGCAAGTTTCATAGGTTCCCTTAATAATAACTTTCCGCGATTTAATTTTCGGGTCCCAGTCCAATACCAGGAGGTCTTTCTTGGTACATAGGTGCGCTTTATCGTCAGGCATAACAGACTCATCATATCACGAATACTCCCGGCTCCTACAACACTCGAACCGAGCCCTGATCTTTGATGCCTAAGTCCTGCCCCTGACTAATTTCCCAATTCTAGTATTCCAATGGAAACAATTTCCGCCAACATACTTCATAATTACCTGTTGGGACCAAACCCTTTTGCGCAACCCAAACGTAGTAGTACGAGGAAGACACAAATGACTGGTCTAGGTTCGGAGGATTATTGAGCTCCAATATACTCATCGTTGACGATGAATCCACAATTCTAAAGATGATGGAGTTGGTACTTGCAAACGCAGGCTACTCCGTCGCAACTGCGACCAGTGGTCCACAAGCCCTGGAGCTTTATGGAACCGGCGGTAGCACCGATCTCGTCATCACCGACTTCAAAATGCCCGGAATGACCGGCATCGAACTGGAAGGCGAAATCCTCAAACGAGACCCATCCGCAAAAGTGCTCATCATCTCCGATTTCGGCGGAATCGACACCGCCCTAGAAGCCCTCAATAAAGGCGCAATGGACTTCCTTCGCAAGCCTTTCACTCCCGAGTGCCTCCGAGACGCCGTACGTTCTGTCATTGAGCGGGACATCAAACAGTCGCCCGTCACCGCTGTCTGCCGAGAGTTCAGCCACCAAAGTATCAACGGTTCATCATTCGAACTCAAAAGTAAAGAGATCGACGAGCAATTCGGCGACATCAACTGCAATTTTGAAATCACCACCCAAACCGGAGTCCAAGACCTAGTCGTTGTAATGCCCGCCTTTATCCAAGAACTAGTTAAGGCGTACATCGATAGTGAAGACGTTCCGTGCGGAGGTCGATTTTTCGAAGCAATTTGCGAAGAAACCGTCTCAGCTGCACTGCGAGACAACAATGGCGTCCCACCGTCCGGAACCATTGTCATTGACAACCTAACCAAAGAAGTCCAAACCTGGATCGACTCAATGGTAAGTGTGGCGGTAGCAACTTAAAATGCCTGGCAAAATAAAAATCTTTCTTGGCTACGCTCCTGGTGTGGGCAAAGCAAAAGTCATGGTCGAAGAAGCTCGAAGGCGCAAATTGCGTGGCGAAGACTGCGTCCTCGCGATCCTTTCCGAAGGCGACCGACTTATCGTCAACGCCGACCTCTCTTCTGGTCTCGATTTCGTTCAACCCCTCACCTTTGAATACGGCGGCAAAAGCAATAGCGAAATCAACATCCCCGGCATCATCGCCCGCAACCCTCACACCGTCCTAATCGATAACCTAGGTCACGTCAACGTTCCTGGCTCTTCCCACGCCTACCGATGGCAAGACGCCGAAGAACTTATGCAAGCCGGCATCAACGTCATTGCCACCATGAACGTCGAGAGCCTCGACAGCCTCAAGGACGACATCTTCGAAATCACCCGCAAAGAAGTCCCCGAGTCAGTCCCCGATCGCCTATTCCACCAAGCCGAAGAAGTCGAACTGGTTGACCTAACTCCCCAGGCGCTCCGCAACCGTATCAAGCGCGGCGAAATCATTCCCGAAGACAAGATTGAATCGGGTCTTGCAGGTTATTACAGCGAAGCCGTCCTCAACGCGCTGCGCGAAATTGCTATGCGCGAAGTTGCTCACCGTGTCGATGAAGATCTCATTGCCTGGAGAAAGCAACAACGGATTGCGCGACCGTGGCAAACCACCGACCGCGTCCTCATCTGTATCTCACCAACCAAGTCTTCTCTCAAGGTCATTCGCCGCGGGTGGCGAATCGCGCAAAAGATGCAAGGCGAAGCCAAGGCCGTCTACGTTGAAGAGCTCAAGCTTCCCGAAACATCAAAGCGAATTCTCGAAGACGACTTCAAGCTGTGCGAACGACTCGGAATTCCTACCGAAACCTTGAGAGGCGAGACCGCTGAGGCAATCATCAAATACGTTCAGGAAAACAACGTGACCCAAATCATCATTGGGCACAGCGATCGAACTAAAATTCAAGAATTTCTTAAGGGTTCCCTCATGCTTGACCTTGCAAAGCAATTGAAAAGTGTCGATATCCTTATCGTCGCCACCGAGCACACACACCCCTAGAAAGCACTGGTCACAGTCCCTCTTGGGTCTATCGTTGCCAACCAGTAACCGGAACAAAGTTCTCGATATGTTGATGAGGGAAAATGTTGATTCCAAATGCGGACTTAACATTGTAAGCCCAGAACCCAGCGATAAGGGTAAAGGACAAGGCAAACGCTAAGGCATGCGCTATATCCGACTTGGATCTGGACTTAATTTGAAAATTGTAAACCGCCAACGATAGCCGTTCGATGACCGAGTACGGCTTCAGTGTTGGCGGCGCAATGGGCACGCAGGGCGGAACGACGAGGTAAATAACCTCGGGGCTCTGCACTTCTTCAATGGGGAGTTGATAGACGGGTAGCGCGCTCATTACACCCATGATGTTCCTGCTCGGTAAAACAAAATACCAAGCATATATCACGGAATATTAGACAAAACAAAGCCCCTACTCAAAGTAGGGGCAATATAAGAAGGACTAGACTCGACGAAGCAGAGTGACTCGCCCAATCGGCACCCACTCAACCACAACGATGTCTCGCTTGTTAATCCAAGCAGCACCGTGTGGATGTACAAACTTGCCCGGGATGAACTTGTCTCTCGACGCTCCTCGAAGGTTGGATGGATGTCCATCACCGAGCTGCGCGATAGCTTCGTCCTTACCGTTGAGAATGGTTACTCGACTCGCAAGGTCTGGAATAAGCATAAGATCATTGTTGAAGTGAATGTGGCAAGGCTGTCGAACCGGATCTTTAACGAACTTAATGTGCTTTCCTTCAAGGTCAAAATACTGAAGACGGTTATTGCCTCTATCAGCCACACAAAGCATCTTGTTGTTCTTGTCTCTTTCGTCAACCCAAAGACCATGTGGACACGAAACTTGTCCAGGCTCAGATCCCGGCCCAATGATCGTCTTAACATACTTACCGTCTTTGGTATACCGATGAATGTAGCTAGAACCGTACCCGTCACCGACGAAGAAGTCGCCACCAGGAATAAATGCAATGTTGGTGGGATTCCAGCCATCGTTGCCTTTGTACTTTCCGGATTCTTTAGGAGCTGAGAATTCCCATATGACCCGTCCATTGAGATCGGTCTTCGACACAACCCGTCGGTTCACATCACAAATGTAGAGAAACTCTTCTGACCCTTCCTTGCGCAAGTCGAGACCATGCCCGCCGCCAGCAAACTCTGAGCCAAATGACTTAATGAACTTACCTTTCTGATCGTAAACGCAAATGGCATCTTTGCTAACGCTTCCCGATCCAACTGTATGCGCGATATATATTCTTCCCTGCGAGTCTGTAGTGACACCATGTGTGTCGCCAAACTTCAGGTTCATCGGTGGTGTTATCCAATCGTGAATGATTTCATATGTATGCTCACCTTGACCAGTTACCAAGAGCTTCTTAGGGTTGTTGTTGCCGAGAGCAATTCCAGCAACGGCGAACGATGTGGCACCAGCCAAGACATCTCGACGTGAAAGTTCCATGCCCAGAGTATCTTCTATTTACAGCAAAAACACAAGGGACTACTTCGCAATAATTGTCTGGACAAATACTTTGTCTTTCAACTTGGCTCTCAATTTGATCGTTCCTTTTCCAGTGGATTGTAAGATCACCTGTGCACTTCCGTTGAACAAGGTTCTGCTCCAGGCTCCCGGAAGTGTCAAACCACTCAACGATGCGCCCTTACTAAATCCTCCATCTCCGCCTCGGTTGTAGCAAACAACTGATATTGTGTTTTCTCCCTTTCTCAAAAGTCCATCTGTCTTAAATTGGTGGGTTTCGTCCCAATTTGTTGATTTTAAAATAAGCTTGTCGTTGACATATATAAACCCGATATCGTCAATGGCACCAATATCGAGAAATTGCCAGCTTGATAGATCATCAATTACAAATTTCTTCTTGAACATCATCCATGAATTGGGAGGCAATCCTTGGTTGACAAAAACATCCGTCGTTTTCCAAAACGTATCATCGGATAAGTCACCAAGCGCTCCGGCATCATCATTGTGTGGATCAAACTTGGAATACTTCCATTTAGTTGAAAGATCCAAAGTCAATATTGAAGGAACATAAGTATCTTGTTCAAGGCAAGTAGGATCTCCATTTCCAACTCCAAGAATTTTTCCTGGACCCTCTATCTCAAACTCGATCTTTTCTGATGCAGTCGGAACGACTCTTCCACCACTATCAATCCCAAAAACGTTCACGACGGATACATCACTTCCATCACCAACTATTTCGGCCCTATCTGCTTCAAGGCGAAGACCCTCGCTGACACCTGTGGTTTCGACTGATGTCACGCCAACTTCTTTACCACTCTTAAATGCCCTTGCCGTCAAATTTCCCGGCTCGTACGGCACTTTCCAAGCCAGATGTCCGGTGAAAGGCATTTTTTGCTTCCCTAAGCTTTTCGTATTCAGAAATAGTTCAATTTCCTCAGCATTTGAGTAGACCCAAACATCTTTGACCTTGCCCTCATCGCCGCGCCAATTCCAATGAGGCATGATGTGAACAACCAACTTGTTTGTCCACCATGACTGATAGTAGTAATAGATATCCTTGGGAAAACCACAGGTATCCATGATTCCAAAGTGACTGTTTATGGTTGGCCAACCCGTTGGCGTTGGTTCCCCTCGGTAGTCAAAGCCCGTCCACACAAATCCACCCATGAACCATTCACGACTAGCGGCATAAGACCACCATTCCTCTGCTCCTGAGCCCCACCCAACTTTCTGACCATCATAGGAGCTGACCCGACCGTTTTTGTAGTCATCCACATAAGTTCCTCTAGTCGTTGTCGTACTTGCGGTTTCACTGCCGTGCACGGGTTGAGATGGATGATCTCTATGATATTGGTCGGCTGCGCCAAGGCCGTAATTGAAGCCTCTTATGTCGACAACACAATTGACACCCTTGAATTCCCCACCGTTGTTTCCCGCATATGTCGTCAATCGCGTAGGGTCAAGGTTGTGCGCCAACTGTACGGCGGCCCTCCCCATTCGTTCGCCTTCTTCCGTGCCTTGCAAGGCAAACTCTTCATTGCCAATTGACCACAAAATGATCGATGGATGGTTTCGATCTCGGCGAATGAGTTTAGTCAGTTGAGATCGTGCTTCCTCTGAGTCACCAAATGCTCTTGTCTCGTCCATCACAATCATTCCAAGCTTGTCACACGCATCAAGTAACTCGGGCGTCGGCGGGTTGTGACTTGTCCGGTAGGCATTACATCCCATTTTCTTGAGTTGCTCAATTCGCCAATAGGTCAGTCGATCAGGAACTGCACCACCTACACCGGCGGCATCCTGGTGATTGCAAGTTCCCTGAATTTTGACGTTTTTTCCGTTTACCGATAGACCTTTGCTTGCATCCCAAGCGACAGTGCGGAATCCGATGTTGGTCGAGGATTCGTCAATGCTTACCTTTCCTTCGACTAACACAATTCGTGCGGTATACAAATTTGGACTATCAATAGACCAAAGCTTTGGTTTGTTGACAACGAACTTTGTTGTAACCGACTTAATTTCACCGGGCGCGATGGTCACCTCTTTTGATACCGCATCTGTTCGTCCGCTCGGTCCATTGATTGTGATGTATTCCTGAACCTTTCGTAGTGTTGAGCCATCATTGCGAATTTCACTTGCAACTTCAACTACACCGTTCTCTTTCTCCAACTTCGGCATCACAAACTGTCCATCGCGAACCAAATGCGCCGAATCCGTCACGTTTAACCAAGCATGTCGATAGATTCCAGCGCCTTCGTAAAACCAACCTTCAAACTCGCTGGCATCCACCCGAACAGAAATTACATTTTTAGATCCATATCTGATCGTATTGGTTAGGTCTACGGTAAAGCCAATGTAACCGGACTCATTCCGCTTCAAAAATGTCCCATTGCACCAGACTTGGGCATTTCGAAATATGCCATCAAACGTCAAGGAAATGCGCTTTCCGACTAAGTCCTTTCCAATTTCAAAGGTCTTACGATACCATCCGACTGAGTTATCTGGAAATTGTCGACCAAGTGCTTTATGGCCGTGACTGCCATCAGCCATCTGATCAAAAGGAAGTTCAATTGCCCAGTCGTGGGCAGATTTATGAGACGCCATTTACCATCGCCAAATGACGGGCTGACAAGTCCTTCGCCTGCTCCAGCTTTTGCCAGATGCCCAGATCCTCTGCCGTATCCAAAGTCTTTAGCAATATTTGATGCACTTCCGAGAGGAAATCGCCAATCCTTATCAAAATTCGCTGTCTGGAATGCTGGAGCCGAGATTTGCTGGATAAAGTTCGCTATGAGAATGGTTGAGATCAGCACTTACTTATCTTATCCAAAAAAAGGGCCAGCATCGGCTGGCCCTTAACTTTTGAATCTTATAATTAGTCTTTCTTTTCGACAGGCGTGTCACCAATCTTTCCATCGCGATTGATGTCAATTCCAGTCATTGTTTCAGCTTTATCTTTCAGCTTATCAAGGAAGCTTCCTTCTTTTGTTGCTTCACCAACAGCATCCTTAACTTTGTGCATTGCGTCGCCGCCAAGTTCTTTTGCTTTTTCTCCGGCCTCTTTTGCTTTTTCTAGAGCATCGTGCCCGAGTTCCTTTGCCTTGTCAGCAACATTTCCAGCAACGTCCTTACCTTTCTCCAATGCCTCTGCGGCTGTATCTTTAATATCCATTTTAAACTTCCTTAGCAAGCAGTTTGAATTTCAAACTGAACTCTAATTCTATCTTACGTACGATCTCAATGTTCCGTTAAGCTTTTTTTCGAAATAGCGTATCGGCAAAGACACCAATGAAGATGACGATTCCCATGACGGCAAATTCGAGAGATGAAGGAATGCCAAGGAGATTTATCAGGTTTCGTAGTACCTGTAGTAAAGTGGTTCCGAGGACCACACCAATAATCGATCCTTCGCCGCCTCTTAGTGAACAGCCCCCAAGTACTGCGGCAGCGATTGCATATAATTCATAAAAGTTGCCGTGGCTTGAAGGTGAAATCGAATTCGTATAAAAAGCAAAGAGGATCGTTGCTATACCGGTTGTGAAGCCGCAAATGACATATGCAGTTGTAATGACGCCGCGAGAGTTAATTCCCGCGTATCTTGCTGATTCTTCGTTATAGCCCGAGGCAAAAAGGTAGCGACCGTAGATACTCTTATGAAGTACGAAATAGGCGACGACGCCGACTATAACCATCAAGATGATGGGATTTGGAATCGAGCCAAAGCTGTTGCCTACACTCAACTCACGAAGCCATTCAAAGCCCTTAGCATCGCCGAAGCCTTTCGTCTCGTCGTTCGTCACGTACCTTGCTAGACCCCGATAGAGCAACAAACCACAAAGCGTAACGACGAATGGCTGCATTTTGGCGCGAGTAATCAAAATGCCATGGCCCCAACCAAGGACACTCGCCCCTGCGAGAACCAAGACAACGGAAATCATCGGAGAAACATTGTGACCAACGAGCAGAATGGAGAGCAGTACGCCCATGAAGGCGACAACCGATCCGATCGAAAGATCGATACCTCCAGTGATGATGACAAACGCCATCCCGATACTCATGATTCCGTAGATGCCAATCAGTCGCCCGGTGTTTTGCAGATTCTCAATTGAGAGAACATTTGGATTTTTAGCGAAGCTAAAACCGACGAGGACAATGATAATAATCAGAATTCCGAGTTCTTTTCCGCGTGCCTTCAACTTAATGTCCTCCTGTTGCAAGTTTCATAATGGATTCCTCAGTGACTTCGCTTCGCGCCAACACCCCAGTCAGTTTGCCTTCATGCATGACCGCAACACGGTCGCTAACAAGGATGACTTCTTCCATGTCGCTGCTGATCATCCAAATTGCAGTTCCAGTAGAAGCAATTTCTCTCAATTGAGCATATATCTCCGCCTTGGAGCCGACATCGATTCCGCGTGTAGGCTCGTCGACGATGAGTACTTTTGGATTCATCGCGAGCCAACGGCCAAGAACCACTTTTTGCTGGTTACCACCCGAGAGAGTCGAAATCTTTGCGTTGATGGTGGAAGTCTTTACATTCATCAGGGCCACAGACTGTTTGGCATAGGCTTCTTCTTTCTTCAAATTGATTAGCCCGAAATTTGTCAGCGCTTTGAGCTTAGGCATCGATGCGTTCTCTTTGACGCTCATCTCAACCGTAAGACCGCAGCCTCGACGATCTTCGGGAGCGAGGAAAATGCCGTACACGATAGCATCCTTAGGTGATTTAATTCGAATCTTCTTGCCGGCAAGCTCGAGGTCGCCACGGTATGGGTCTATTCCATAAACACCGCGAACAAGCTCGGAACGACCCGCGCCGACGAGTCCCGCCATCCCCAGGATTTCGCCGCTGCGAATATCGAGATGAATTGGACAGTTTGGATATCGGGCAGAGCAAAAATTAGACAATCTGAGAGCAACTCCACCTCCGATGGTTAAATCACGGTCTTCTTTATTGATTTCGCGACCAATCATGAGCTTGACCATCGCATCTTTCGTAATCTCGTCTTTCGCTAGGTTTCCCGCGTTCTTGCCATCGCGCAAGGCCACGACACGGTCAGCAATTTGTAGCACTTCATCAAGACGATGAGTGATATAGAGAATTGAAACACCCTCAGCCTTGAGTTCTCGGACGATATTGAGGAGGTTTTGGGTCTCTTCAAGGGTCAAACTGCTTGTCGGCTCATCGAGGATAAGGACTTTCACTTGTAGTGATAATGCTCGAGCAATTTCAACGAGTTGCTTTTCGGCAATCGAAAGGCGGTTGAGAAGCGCTGTTGGATCGACCGCAAGTCCGACTCGTGCTAGGATTCTCTTGCTTTCTTCATTAAGTTGTTTTTGATTAACGAATGGACCTTTCCGAAATTCTCGACCCAGGAAAATGTTGGACGCTATGTCTAAGTTATCAAGACCGCTTAGCTCTTGATAAATGATTCGAATGCCTTTGTCCAAGGCATCGCTCGGGGATTTAATATTGTATGGATGACCTTCAAACTCGATGTTGCCCTCGTCCGCCTTATGAACTCCGCTCAGGATCTTCATGAGAGTGGACTTCCCCGCTCCATTTTCACCAATAATAGCAACGACCTCGCCAGAGGCGAGGTCGATGCTTACATCTTCAAGGGCTTTTACGCCTGGAAATGTTTTGGTGATATTGGCGAGCTTAAGCAATGTGATTACTTCTTAGGCTTTCCGTCTAGGTAGGCCTTGACCGAGTCCTTGTTGATGGCCTGAGTCGGAATGATCTTCTTTCCGTCAGCCGGAAGGGCACTCTTGTCACCATCCAGAACCTTTGCCATCATCATCATACTTTCATATCCGAAAACGAATGGTTGTTGCACTATCATCGAGAAGATGCTTCCATCTTGGACGCCTGTGACTGTATCAGCTTCGTCATCGAAGGTTACTACTTGGATTTTGCCAACTTTCTTAGCTTCCTTGACTGCGTTAATGATTCCAGGGCCGTTATAGCTCCACAGACCAACACAACCAGCGAGGTCTGGATACTTGACGATAGCATCAGCAACATTTTGCTTGGCTCGAGCTCGATCTCCATCGTCGGTTCGAAGATCGAGAATTTCGACCTTACTTCCTTCCAGGGCCTTCTTCAATCCTGCGAATCGCTCCTTAGCATTTTGCGCATCGGCCTTACCAACAAATACCATGATCTTTCCACCATTGGGAAGTGCCTTCTTTACTTCTTCACCGGCCATGACACCAGCAGCTGTGTTGTCAGTACCAATATAAGCCGCTCGTTTGGAATCAGGAGCATCGCTGTCTTGGCATACGAGAAGAATGCCCTTTTCGACGATTTTGTCGAGATCACCCTTTTCGCCAATGGGATCTGTTGGGCTAACAGCAATTCCTTTTACGCCGTTCACGACGAGATCGTCGAGAATTTGCTTTTGAGATGCTACGTTTTGATCAGGAGACATCTTGAATTCAACCTTGTAGCCTTTAAGTTCGGCTGCTGCCTTTTCGGTCCCTGCCTTCGCAGCCAACCAGTAGTCGCTTGGATTATTCGTGACGAACGCAATCGTCTTTACTTCACCAGAAGGCGCCGGAGAATTTGTTCCACTTGGTGCTGGAGACGTCGAGTTATTGCCTTCGGAGCCACCACTACAACCAACCATGATGACCGACGCTAATAATGCAAAGAAAAGACCTTTCTTCATGCGGATACGCTACCTGTTTTTCGTTAATAATTCAAGCCGAAACCTTAACTATTCCAGTCTGGTTATAAGGTTCGGGAAAAAGAAACGGGAGAACCATTGAAATGTTATCCCGTTGAATAGGTGAGATTTGTTTAGAATTTGCCCCAAAGATACTGGTTCGTCACTTCGTGGTGATAAATGATCTCGCCAGTTTTGACTCGAGTACCAAGCTCCTTTGGACTTCTCTCTGCTGCCGCAGACTTACGATCAATGTACTTCTCTTTGTTTTCTTCACCAAGCAACTTGCCCATAAAGTCACTTTGCTTCATGAGACGAATTGCATCATAGATGTTGTCTGGTAGAAATCTCGTTCGGGTTCGTCGAGTCTCGCTCGTGATCTTTTCAGTCATCGGTCCTTCGAGACCGGTCCTAAGAAGGGCAAAGAACGTAAGGTACGCATTTGCGTCCGGCGCTACCGTTCGACATTCTACACGAGCTGATTTCTCGTTGCCAAGTGGAATCCTGATCATTGACGTTCTGTCTACTGCAGAAGACTTGATTTGGTTAGGTGCTTCGTAATGAGGGTCCAATCTTCGGTATGAGTTGACACTTGGATTGAGAATCAAGCATATGTCGTTCGCACTGTTGAGAATTCGGTCAATGAAATCAACTGCCATTTGGCTGATACCATCTTCACCGTCCTTGTCGAAGAACATGTTCTGTCCTTTCTTGTCTGAGATAGACATGTTAACGTGCATACCGCTACCGTTTATTCCGACCATTGGCTTCGGAAGAAAGCTTGCGGTACATCCCATATTCGCGGCAATTTGTCTTGCGGTCAACTTGTACAACTGAATCTGGTCTCCCGCAATTACAGCGTTACTGTACTTGTAGTTAAGTTCAAATTGACTTGGCGCAACTTCAGGGTGATCCTTTTCGTTCTCGAATCCAAGTGCTCTTTGAGCTTCGGCAAGGCGATCAATGAAAATTCTTAATTCGTCATTTGGAAGCGAATTATAGTAACCACCGCTTGAGACGATCTTGAACCCTTCGCTGGATGTATATTTCTGCTCCGCATTTCGACCTTCGAAGAGGAAGCCTTCGACTTCAACTGCGAGGTTAAATGTATAACCATTCTTCTTGTGTTGCTCATCGGAGTACTCTTTGAGCAAACCTCGGAAGTCAGACTGATACGGCTTTACGTCTCGGTCTTGGATCAATCCAAAAACAATAACTTTGCCGGGTCCAAACACATCGCTTGGCAACCAGCGGAAGGAACCCCAATCAATTACCAAACGAAGATCCGATTCGCTAACGACGCTAAAACCTCGGACGCTGGAACCATCAAAAGTTAGGTTATCGTGACTCTTGAGGAGAAATTTCTTGTCGTAATCCAACATGTGGAATCGTCCTTCAAGATCGCTAAAGCAAACAGTAACTGCTTTGAGAGACTTTTCCTTTTCAAGATATTTCAGATAGTGACTTTCAAGTTCGCTGGCCGAAACTCGATCAAGTTGTTTCTTTTTGGCTTCGAGATTTCGTTCTTCAAGTTCGTCGTATGGGATTTCGAGAAATGTTCGCAAGTCTGCCATGAAGTATTGATTTTAACATAATCTACTTACAATTAACATTAATTCATCGCCCCTTTATTGTTAATTCCAAAACAATACTTTCTCTTCGAAAAAAATAATCCCGTGGTAATCCTACTTGATTCCTGTCAGAGCAATTCCTTTGATGAACACTCGTTGGGCAAAGAAGAAGAGGATTAAGACCGGCATGATGACAATTGCAGTTGCTGCCATTTGCAGGTTCCACTCGGTTCCTCCAGCATGGCTTTGATAGGCTTGTAACCCAAGCGACAACGTGTATGTTTTCTGTCGAAGAAGATAGATCAACGGTCCAATAAAATCGTTCCAGGTTCCCATAAACGAAAACAGGGCAACCACCGCCAAAGCCGGTTTGCACAGCGGCAAAATGATCTGTCGAAAGATCTTCCACTCACTTGCCCCATCAATTTTCGCAGCTTCTGATAGTTCGAACGGAATTGTTTTAAAGAACTGCCGTAGCAAGAAGATGCTGAATGCACTACCAAACCATGCGGGAACCCACAGTGGACGGAACGTTCCTATCCAATCGAGGTGCCTAAACAAGGCGAAGGTAGGAACCATGAGCACTGGAAAAGGAACCATCATTGTTGCGAGAGTGATTGCAAAGATAAAATCTCTTCCTTTCCATCTCAACCTGGCAAATGAGTAAGCCACGATTGCGTTGGACGTAACCGTACCAGTAACCGTCAGGACACAAAGCATGATTGTGTTTTGGGCATAGACGAGGAACGGGATATAGCCAACCTGCTCAGAGCCATATTTCATGGCGTCCCAAAAGTTGTTCAATTGGAGTTTTTTAGGAATCCAAACTGGTGGCTGCTTCATGGTCTCTTCAATTGGCTTTATCGCCGTATCGAGTAACCAAAGAAAAGGAAAAATGAAGGCAAGAGACAGCGTTATGAGAACGACATGAGTCATTGCCGTTATGAACTTCTTTCGTTGTGCGTCGGACTTGAACATTAAGCTCCTCCGTAATGAACGTGCTTGTTGCTCAATTTGAGAGCCCCCAGAGTCAGGATCAAAATGACCAAAAACAAAATCCACCCCATGGCGCTGGCATAACCCATTTTGCTGTAAAGGAACGCATTGTCATATAAGTAGGTGGCATAAAAATACGCTGATCGTGCCGGACTTCCTCCGGGAAACATTACGTAAGGTATCGCAAAAACCTGAAGCGAACCAATGATCCCCATAACCATGTTAAATTGGATTACTGGAGAAATCATCGGAAGAGTGACATGTACGGTTTTCTGCCAAGCTTTGGCACCATCAAGTTCAGCCGCCTCCAGCAGTGATGTCGGAACATCTTGGAGACTGGCAAGGTAGATCAACATCGCATTGCCTACACCCCAAACACTCATCAGAATCAATGCAGGCTTAGACCATGTTGGGTCGCTGAGCCAGTTTGGCCCCTTAATATGAAATATCGATTGTAGCCCGGTATTGAGGATGCCGTAATCACCATTGAGCATCCACAACCACAGAACCGCCAGAGAAATCATAGGAACGAGAGAGGGTATGAAGAAAATCGTTCGATAGATAGCCATTCCCTTCACGTTCGAATTCAACAGCATTGCCAGGCCAACGCCAAACATCATGCCAAGAGGCAACGAAACACAAGCGTAGAGGATTGTGTTGCCAACGGATTTCCAAAAGACTTCGTCATGAAATAGATCGACATAGTTCGCAGTTCCAATCCACACTGGGGGTCTAAGAACTGAGTAGTCGCAGAACGAGTAGTAGATTGACATTAAGAGCGGATAGAACATGAACGCACAAATGCCAAAAAGCCATGGTGCGGCAAACATGAGTCCAGCGATTCCTTCCTTTTTTCGATTCACAGTCCTGCCTCCTTTCTCAACTTCAGAATTTGGTTAAATCGATCTAGTTTTGGTTGCATTCGGCTATTCACGGTATTCAATGCTTCGGTCGGTGTCTTTGCTACCAACGTAATCTCATCAAAGGCGTTCCTTAACTCGGCTTCGTATTCGGGCCAAATTGGTAGCCGTGGAGCAGAAAAAGCATTCTTTGAATATGCCATGTCATCAAACAGGCGAATGGCTGGATTCTTATGCTTTGCCCAAAATTCGGGAGTTTTGTTCCTCAAAGGCGTTGTCTTTTGGTGAGACAAGCAAAGTTTCTCCATGACAGGCTGACTTTGAACGTAGGTCATGAATTCTATTGCTTCCTTAGGATGCTTACAGCCCTTCAGCAAGACGAAAATATCTTGATCCACAATGGTATGGCCCTTCAAATCGGGGCGGTCACTTGGATAAGGAAATGCCACGGCTGACCATGGTAGCTTTGGAGCATATTTATTGATGAAGTTGTACATCCACACTCCCTGAATCTCCATCGCTACTTTGCCGTCCAAGAAAGCATTTTGTGGCGATGCGAAGTTGCCAAATCCGCCCTTAAAGGAAGACATTTGACTAGCACCGAATTTCTTGCTAATAGACTGAATCCAGGTCATTGCGCGGATATTGTCCTTATCATTTGCGGTAATTTTTGAGTCTCCATCCCAAAGCTTTCCGCCAAAATATGGCATGTAACACCAGTTCCACCAACCCGGCTCTCCAGGAATGAATCCGGACATTTTCATTCGACCTTCCTTAAGAACCGTGATCTTATCCATCATCTTGTCCATTTCTTCGATGGTTTCCGGTGGCTTATCAAACCCTGCCTTCTTGAGAATCTCAGTATTGTAATGCAAGGCTATGGTGGCGGGAGTAGAAGCCCATGCCCAAGTCTTTCCATTGTAGCTTAGGAGATCCCAATAGGCGGGAACATAGTCCTCTTTCTTGATTCCAGTTTCTCGATAGACATCGTCTAGTGGCATGAGGGCACCGGCTGAAGCGAACTGAAGCATTTCTGGACCGCCAAGCAAAGAAATCTCTGGGGGTATCCCGGCAGATGCGCTCACGAGTGTTTTCGTACCATTCCCACTTATCGAGAGCAAGTCGACGAACGTATGATTTTGTGACTTGTTATAGTCTCTTACAACGGCCTGAAAGCCTTCTAGTTCAAAACCTGCCCAACCAACCCAAACTGATACGCGAACTGGACCAGGAGGATCAGATTTATCGGCACGGATTTCTGAACAAACTAATGCAGTTGCGACCACCGCCACTAAGCCCGGAATGAGAAAATCATTGAGTTTGAACATCGATTCTGAAGGTGCTCCGAAGAAGTATGTCCAGCATAACGTCAAGACTCGACTGAACGCAATGGAGTTTTGGTTTAGAAACTGCGATAATGAGAAGATGGCAAGCGGGTTGCAACTTTTGGGAATATTTAGTAGCCGGTTGATCTTAGTTGGACTACTCCCACTTGGATTGCTTGCGAACAATCCTCAAACCAAATCGAAACTAAGCTTTGCAAAGGACATTCAACCAATAATCAAGGCACACTGCATCCAATGTCACGGAGATAAGAATGGTGCGGGTGGACTGTCACTAGGTACCTTTGCCTCAACAACGAAGGGAGGAGTTTCGGGTCCCAGCTTGGTCAAGTCTCAAAGCAGTAAGAGCTTGTTTCTTCAGAGAATTGAAGGCAAAGATGGCAAACCAAGAATGCCCATGGGTTTCGGCCCCCTGTCTTCCGGTGATGTACAAACGATTCGAGAATGGATTGACCAAGGGTGCTTTGATGGAAGCGTGACAGCTCCAAAGCATTGGGCTTACGTGATCCCAGTCAAGCCAGTTGTTCCCATTAGCAAGAAGTCATGGGCAAGAAACCCAATCGACAACTTTGTTTTAGCAAAGTTGAATGCTAATCGAATAAAGCCATCACCTGAAGCTGAAAGGACAACTCTTATTCGACGCCTCTCACTTGACCTTACAGGCTTACCACCCACTCCCGACGAAGTAGATTCATTTGTTGCCGATCGATCCCCAAATGCCTATGAAAAGGTTGTTGATCGTCTTCTCAAAAGTCCTCATTTTGGTGAGAGATTGGCATTGCCGTGGCTCGATGCCGCAAGATATGCAGATAGCAACGGATTCCAGATGGACGGCGATACTTATCAATATGTTTGGCGTGATTGGGTGGTTAATGCCTTTAACGCCAACATGCCTTTCGATCAATTCACGATCAAACAACTGGCAGGGGATTTGTTGCCAAACCCAACCCAGGATGATATTGTCGCCACTGCGTTTAATCGCAATCATATGCTCAATAACGAAGGAGGAGCAATTCCAGAAGAGCAGCGCAATGTTGGATTATTTGATCGAGTCGACACGACGAGTACAACTTGGTTGGGACTAACGATGACTTGCACCAGATGTCACGATCACAAATATGATCCGCTAACTCAGAAGGACTACTTCAGCATGATGGCATTCTTCAATAATGTTCCAGAAACGGGAGTACCGAGTGACAATGACGGCAAGCACTTTATTGCCCAACCTTGGATCTATGCGGGATCGAAAGACCAACTTACAACGATGAAGCAACTCGAAGAGGAATTGAAACTTGAGAATGCGAAAATTAAGCCTGGAGACGAAGATGATGCTGGACAATTGGTTTGGGAGAAGAGCTATCCAACTGGAAACAAAGATATCGATGCGATCCTTGCAATTGATCGCGAAAAGCGCACGAACGATCAGAAGAACAAAGTTAGAGAAGCGTTCTTTAATCAAGGTCTCAGACCAGATGTAAAAGCTCGACGCGACTACCGTATTGTTTTAACTAACAAACTCAACGGGCTCAAACAAGAAATCCCGAGAGTGATGGTCATGTCGGATAAGTCACCACGAAAAACTCGGATTCTCAGTCGGGGAGACTACACTTCTCCGCTCAATGAGGTTTCTCCAAATACACCTGAATCCCTACCGAAACCAAGCGTACCAACAAAAAACCGGCTTGATTTTGCCAAGTGGGTTGTCAGCGCGCAAAATCCGCTGACGGCTCGAGTACAAGTTAACCGGTTCTGGCAAATGTTGTTTGGCAAGGGTCTCGTCAGGACTCCAGAGAACTATGGACTGCAAGGCGAGCCACCAACCCACCCCGAACTTCTGGATTGGCTGGCCGTTGACTTTCGCGAGCATGGATGGGATGTAAAGCGCCTCATTAAGCTGATTGTAATCAGCGCAACCTATCGGCAATCCTCCAAAGTAACCCCTCAATTAAGGACCAATGATCCTGACAATCGGTTGTTGGCAAGAGGAGCTAGGTTCAGAATGCCAAGCATGATCTTAAGAGATGAAGTTCTGTTTGCTGGCGGCTTACTTAACCCAGAAATAGGAGGAAAGCCGGTTTATCCTTACCAGCCAAAGGGAATCTGGGATGGATTGAACATTTCCGAAGCTCGTGACTTTTCATATCCTCAATCGAAAGGAAAGGATCTCTACCGACGAAGCATCTATTCTTTTTGGCGAAGAACCGTTGCTCCGGGTGATATGTTTGATAGCAGTTCAAGGCAAATTTGTACCGTCCGATCGTCGCAGACTTCGACCCCACTCCACGCCTTAACAACTCTCAACGCAGTGACATGGATAGAAGCTGCCCGTAACTTGGCTCAAAAAGTGCTGCTTCCGATATCCAGTACCGATGGTCAACTAAAGCAAGCATTTCGCCAAGTTTGTTCGCGCCGACCGTCAGAATCAGAACTGGTCGTTTTGCGCCGCTCCTTGTTGCGAGCAACCGACTTTTATAAAAAGAATCCACAAGAAGCCAATCAACTTTTAAGTCAAGGAGAAAGCAAAAGAAGCTCTACTCTGGACCCGATCCAACATGCATCCATGACCAGCGTATGCTTGGCAATCCTAAACCTAGACGAGGCACTTAACCGAGATTAACCATGAATCCATTTTTTGAACGCGACTTAAGAATTTCCCGTCGCCAGCTATTCGGCAAGGCGGCTACCGGTCTTAGCACTTGGGCTTTAACTTCCCTTCTCGCTGAGTCATCATTTGGACAAACCAAGCAGGCTAAACATGCTATACCTGGGTTGCCTGGACTCCCCCATTTCAAGCCTAAAGCGAAGCGAGTAATCGTCTTGTGGCAAGGCGGCGCACCATCGCACATTGACCTTTTTGACTATAAACCGGGACTTGAAAAGCATCGTATGCAAGAACTTCCGGAGTCTATTCGGAAAGCCGCTCGACTCTCGACAATGACTTCCGGTCAAGCTAAGTACCCAGTTCTGCCCGCAATCAAGCCCTTTAAACAGTACGGTAAATCGGGAATGTGGCTCAGCGAAATGCTGCCATATACCGGAGGAATTAGTGATGAAATTTGTCTCATCAATTCGATGAATACAGAGGCTGTCAACCATGCGCCAGGGGTCACCCACTTCCTCACCGGCAACCAAATTCCTGGTCGCCCAAGCATGGGTGCTTGGGCGTCTTATGGCCTTGGTAATATGACCGATGAACTGCCGAGCTTTGTTGTCATGACCAGCGCCGACGAGAAGAAGACATGCGGTCAGCTCTTTTATGACTATTATTGGGGCAGCGGGTTTTTACCATCCAAGTATCAAGGAGTTAGGTTTAGAAGTGATGGCGATCCCGTGCTATATCTTAATAACCCCCCTGGAATGTCCTCGGAACTTCGACGGGGAGTCCTCGATGATATTGCGGAACTTGATCGAAAGAAGCTGCAGGACTACGGCGACCCCGAAATCGAGACGCGAATAACCCAATATGAACTAGCATTCAAAATGCAGACCAGCGTTCCGGAACTCACCGACATTTCTAAAGAACCTAAGCACATTTTGGAAATGTACGGTCCTGATGTTGAGAAGAACGGTTCCTATGCTCACAATTGCCTTCTTGCCCGTCGCCTCATTGAACGAGGTGTTCGATTCGTCCAACTGATGCACTCAGGCTGGGATCAGCATGGAAACCTTTCGACACAATTGGCGCTGCAGTGTCGCGACACAGACCAAGCTTCTGCCGCATTGGTCAAGGACCTAAAACAACGCGGGCTTTTAGAAGATACGATTGTTATTTGGTGTAGCGAGTTTGGACGAACAGTCTTTGTTCAAGGCGATATCAACAATCCTAATGGTCACGGTCGGGATCACTTGGGATCTTGCTACAGCATTTGGATGGCTGGAGGAGGCATCAAAGGCGGCACCACATACGGGGAAACCGATGATTTTGGTTACAATGTGGTCAAGAATGGTGTTGATGCTCACGATTTAGGTGCCACGATTATGCACCTTCTCGGTATTGACCACGAACGGCTGACCTACAAGTATCAGGGACGTAATTTCCGATTGACCGACGTTTCCGGAAAGGTTGTCAAACCTATTTTGGCGTAGCAATGACGAGAAGAGATTTACTTAAGCTCGGTTCACTCGCCTTCGTTTCAAGGTTTGAGATTCCGTTACCATTGGAACCCAAAGTCAGAAAGCCCCTCAAGTTTGCGGTCATTACCGACCTTCACCACGGGCTTGCTCCCGACGCCATGGCTCGAGCTACCGCCTTTATTAATGCGGTCAAAGCGCGAAAGAACCTTGATTGCGTTTTGCAATTGGGTGACTTCTGTTACTCAGATGCCGGTTTACAGGAACTGCTCGAAAAGTTCAAAGAAATCAAACTTCCGATCATCCATGTTTTGGGAAATCACGATATGGATCGCTGTACTAAGGATAAAGCGATGGCGACCATCGGGATGAAAAGTAGATTTGACAAATTTGAATTCGGCGACTATACGTTTGTAGTTCTTGATCTCAATAACATCAAAAAGAATGGAGAAGTGATACCGTATGCC